>NZ_MUFK01000007.1:0-109931 GCF_001996085.1 Salinivibrio sp. PR5 | reverse complement strand
GTCAATCTGGCGCTGCCTGCAAGACGGCCAAAAGTATATGAAAGAGTGGCCGATGCGTAAGGAGCTCACCCCGGTATTCCCAGAAAACCGGGTGATTAAAACCACGCGTTTTGCGATGAAAGTAATGCCTGCCGTTGCTGCCATCAGCGTGTTGTTGCAAATGGCGACATATAACTACCAAGGGATGCCGCAAGCCATGATTGTGGCGTTGTTTGCGCTGAGTTTGCCGCTGCAGGGGCTTTGGTGGTTGGGTAAGCGTCGTGATACGCCACTGCCGCCGGCGTTAGCAGGCTGGTATCGCGAATTGCATCAGAAGATCACCAGCCAAGGCCATGCCATGCAACCGTTGAAAAGCCAACCTCGCTATAAAGAGCTGGCCCAAGCGTTAAGTCGCGCGTTTAAAGTAGACCGCGCTGCGTTGGAGCGTTGGTTCTAGCCACGCACCCTTTTTGATATTGAGAATACGAAAACGCCGACCTGCGGGTCGGCGTTTTTTATGGGTACTGTTTGGTAGCTAGGCGTTTTACAACACAAAAGCTTTTTGCGTACAGCCGGCGCTGACCAACAGCGTGAGGACGCGTTACTCACACACCGAGGAAGACGTGCCTTTCATTGCGCTAACGGCCTCACGCATTTCATCCATTGAGCGCCAACGTGCAGGAAGAGGTTGCACCTTCAAGCGGAAGTCTGGGGCGTTATCGGCAAGCGGCGCCTCATCACTGACGGGAGTGATTAATGCGATACGCAGCTTGTTGTTGCGCTGACGAATTTGTTGTGCGGTGCCAAGCCCTTCGGCAATGTGAAAGCGGCCAGCCACATGGACAATTTGTGTCTCTGGATGCGTTTGGTGATAGCGCACCATGCTTTCGGCCATGGTGGCATCCCAAGCTAATTGGGCCGCGTATTGCGATTCGGTTTGACTCGGGGTGCCGTGGTGCATATTGGCTTTAAAAACCGATTTGTACTCTGAGTCACGGGTGTCGATGGTGTCTGCAAACCATGCACGTTGCGCCGCAGGAAGTGTATCGAGATAACTCAGCCCTTGTCGCCCAATGCAGCTCACCATGCGTTTGGGAGCGTTGGCGGCAAGCACGTCGATATTATGCTGTTTGGCAAATTCAATCAGTGGGCGGTAGCTGCCATCATAGTTATCCCATGCGTTGGCCTCGCGTTTAAAGTTATCTTCGCCCAGCTCGTCAGCCAGATAGCGGTTGAGCACAGGCTGGGCATCGCGGCTAAATTGTTCCATGGACAACGCAACAGCATGGCGCTCAGACAAGGCTTGCAACAGCTCTGTTTGAAAGCGGTGTACCCCTGGATGACCATGCCATTCACCGATTAAGACGATATCCGCATCATCCACGTGTTTGGCGACCTCTGCCAAGGTCAGTGCTTTGCCGTCGGAGGTACTGACTTGATAATCAAATAGGGTGTTAAGCGCTTTTGGGGCAGCGCTGGCTGTTGATGCCAGACAAGCCAAGCTCGCGGCTAACAGCCAACCACGCGCTTTTGTAGCAAACGTTCGGTTCATGGCTTGGGGGTCTCCTCTGAGTGGCTGTCCGTACCTTGGTGACGATAGACGCGCAATGTAAAGTCTGCTTCGCACTCGAAGGCGTCGCTGTTCGCTAAGGTGTCACGCCACGCGTCGCTGGCACGCCATGCAAATGGTGTCATTTGCAGTAAGGTGAGTGCTTGCTCACCGGCGAGCGTCATGGTGTAGTGCAGGGATTGCTCCTTCTCAAGCACAAAGTTGGGCAGCGTTTCTGGCGGTGTTTCATGTAACCGCACATCCTGATAAATCCCCGCTTTGAGTTGATAAAGATGACGAGGGCCGGGGGTGACGGTGACCACCACACCTTGCGGTTTTACCGCGCGGTCGAGCTCTTCGCCATTACAGGGCGCATAAATACGCACGACGCCATCGAGGCTGTTGTCGTGAAAGGGCAGTCGCTGTGAGGAGGCCACTGAAAACTGACACTGTGGATACCATTTGGCGGCATAACGGACCGCCACCTTGGCGATATCAAGGCCGTGTACGGACCAGTGTTTGTCCGCAGTTTGGTCGGCAATCGCGTGGGTGTAGTAGCCTTCGCCGCAGCCTACGTCCAAGATGGCTTTGTGTTCGCCATCCAGCGCTTGGGTTAGCGCATCAATCATCGCTTGCTGCATCGGCGCATAATGCCCTGCATTAAGAAAGGCGCGACGCGCTTGCGTCATGGCTTTGTTGTCACCTGGATCTTTGGAGCGTTTAAATTGAACCGGCAGTAGGTTCAGGTAGCCTTCTTTGGCTTGATCAAATTGGTGGTTGGCGTCGCAGTGAACACCACGCGCGTTAGTGTGCAAGGTTTGTTGGCACAGTGGGCATCGATAAATCATGGTTGGTCAGAATCTTGGCTTTGATGCGCTTTAGGGTACGGCGTTGTTAACGGTTCGACAAGCCAGATAAGCCAACCAAGGGGACAATCCATCAAAAAGCCGCCCAATAAGGCGGCTTGATGCTGAGATTCAGCGGCGAGACATTACGCGTTGAGAATACGCTCAATCTCGGTCAGGCTTAAGTGGAATTGGCGCGGGCAGTGGCGCCAAATTTCGAGCATTCGGCGGTATTTTTCCAGCATGGGCATCTGGCTATTAAAGCGATGCTCGCCTTGATCGAACTGGGTATATAGCCCTTCGGTATCAACCAAGAAGCGCACGTAGTGCACTAACGCGCCTTCCGTAGCGGCATCAAAGCCCCAGAATTGGACGCGGCGTGGTGACAACGCGGCTTGGCTGGCGTCATCTAATAGGTTGTAAGAGGCCTGCATTGCGTGGTGCATTTCCATAATATCAATCACTTCGCGGCACTGGGTTTCACACAGTGCTTCAAATTGACTGATCACCTCTGCCATTTGTAATCCGTAGCCGCGCTCGATAATGGTCTGCAAACGGCGATATTTTTCACTGTTTGAGGGATCGAGGTGGCACATCAATTGGTATTGGTTAGATAAAATAAGACGTTGAGCAGGGGTCATATCCATCGCGGTTGGCCTCTTCACTAATAAAGGTAAAATAGCGTCTATCAAAGATGACAAACAATAAGAGAAGATTATCAGTTGCGCGATGGGCAAATCTTGATCTGGACCATGTCCGTAGCACGTTTTTCACCCGCTCATGTGCAATTGTTGATTTTGCCTTTAGTAAGGATGCGATATGAGTGATTTCGCCGCGCTAAGTGGCTGGCAATGGCTGGGTTGGATTGTGTTTGTGGCGGTGCTTTATGCCACCTACCCACGGGAGTTTTTCCCTAAACTCCGTCAGGAAGTTGGCTACCAGCATTTGGCGTTTTCGTCCGCGGTTGTACTGTTTGTGCTTTGGGCCTTGCAAGCAGGGATCAAAGAAGGGCTCGATATCCACTTTTTAGGCGTCACGACGCTGGCTCTGTGCCACGGCTGGCGAATCGCCATTTGGATTACCACGGTGCCTTTGACGCTTATGGCGGTGTTTGGGTTTGTGCCTCTTGGCGATATTGGTATGACGGCCTTGACCACAGCCGTGCTCCCCATTCTGTTTAGCTATGCCATTTTTGCGTTGAGTTATCATTACTTAACGCGCCATTTATTTATCTACATTTTTATTGCCGCCTTTTTGGGCGCTGCGCTGACCATTGTGTTTCAGCTCTCGGTGAGTTCGCTATGGTATTGGGCGGCGGACCGTTATAGCTGGCAAGAAATTGTTCACAATTACCTGCAAATTGCGTTGCTGATGTGGTTCCCTGAAGCGCTACTAAATGGGATGGCGGTGACCGTGATGGCGGTGTATCGGCCGCATTGGTTACGCACCTTCTATGATCGCGAGTATTTATCGCCTGAGCGATAAAAAAAGACGTGACACCTGCTGACAAAGTCGTTAAAAAAGCGGGCAGGTGTTACGTTTATCCCTCTGACTTTCTGGCGTTTTTATCTATAGACGCCCGTGAATCCTTCCATCAAATTTTTTTATCATCAGCAAAGAAATTACTCGCTTTACCTTGGCGAAAAGCGGCGTCATAGTGCGCGCGTCTCGGCCCGTTCGTGCCTGATTTCTCCAATATAATGAGCGTACTTAAATGAACAAGACTTCCTCTGTGTCTCATGGTGGTTGCGTGACTCCGTCGGCTTTCCCTTGGGTGCCGTTGGTGAGTTTAACCGGCTTTGCGATTGCCAGTGGCTATTTGATGAGCTTGATTCCGCTTGCCCTTGCACCTTTGGGGTTGGCGCCGCATCTGGCCGCATGGCTAGCCAGTGCGTTTTACGCCGGTTTGTTATTGGGTGCGACCTTCAGTGCACGTATTGTTGCTACGTTGGGGCATCGCCGTGCGTTGGTGATGTTTTTGGGTATTGTGCTGCTCTCTATTACCGCCATGGCGGCGATTAAAGGGCAGGGCGTCTGGTTGCTTGCGCGCTTTGTGGCGGGCGTTGCCATTGCCGGTGTCTTTGTGGTGGTTGAGTCTTGGTTGCTGATGGCCGACTCTGATCGCCAGCGTGCGAAGCGATTAGGTTTTTACATGGCGGCTTTGTACGGCGGTAATGCTTTAGGGCAGCTCGGCGTGGGCTATGTCGGTGTGACCGGCAATCAGCCTTATTGGCTTATTGGTGGACTGATTACGCTTGCGATCATGGTGCCTTTGTTTGCACGTCATGGGGAACCTCGCCGTGAGGAAGGACATAGTGCACGTTTAGGATCGCTCAAATCTTTGCGTAAAGCGGCCTATATTGGTTGCTTGGTGTCTGGGCTGACGCTCGGTGCCGTTTATGGCTTATTGCCATTGTATTTGGCTGAGCGAGTCAGTGATCATCAACAAGTGGGCGCGATGATGGCGCTCGTGATTGTCGGCGGAATGGCCGTACAGCCCGTTATTGGTCTGGTATCGGCAAGAATGAGTAAAGTGCTGCTGATGACATGGCTATGTGTGATTGGCACCGGGGCTGTCGCCTTAATTGCTTTTGCGGGTAGCCAATGGCAAATGGGCATCGGATTAGTCGTGTTGGGTGCCGCTGTGTTTGCGATTTATCCTGTGGCGATTACCTATGCCTGTGTCGGGCTGGCCGCTGAGAAAATCGTGGCGGCCACCGAAGTACTGCTGCTCGCGTATAGCGTCGGCTCCGTATCAGGCCCGTTGCTGGCAGATAACGCATTTTCTGGCACCAATGGTTTGATGACCTATTTAGCCGTTTGTTTGTTAAGTACGGCGGTTTATATGTTGGTGATGTATGTGAAAGAGCGTCGTCAAATGCCCGACCTCAGTGCGGCCTGACATCGTTCAGAACAGATAAGGCAACAAACGATAAAGTAAACGCCCCAGTCATTGGCTGGGGCGTTGTTTTATGAGGCTTAGCGTCTCTGTGTGTTACGCGGTGACGAGTCCTTCTTTGGCGTCGGCTGGCAAGATATCCATGGCATTGCCATACAAGGGGGCTAGCGCTCGGACCACATCGGCACGGGTAATCACGCCAACCAGCTGATTATCGCGCATCACTGGATAGATGTAAGGGCGCGAGACCGTCTGTGTTTTCGCACGCTCTAGCGCGGATTGATTGGTAAAGTGGGTGGCGATCCCGGTATCGCTGACCGGATAAACCACTTTGTTATCAATGCTCATATATTGCGCCAGTTCAATCACTGATTGATCGGCATCCACGGTTTGTACTTCAGTGCGCATCAGGGATTCAACTTTGGCATCCATATCCGGCTGATAATCGTTCCACCACAGGTCGACCAGAACATCTTGCACCGAGAAAAAGCCCACCAGATCACCGTCATCGTCGAGAACCGGTGCGCCGGATAACTGATATTGGTTAAGCTTTTCTAGTGCATCGGCGACATACTGGCGTGCGCTTAATGCACACTGAGCGGGTTTCATGTGTTTTTCGATGGTTAATGTTTCTTGGGTCATAATCGCACTCTCAGAATAGGAAGCCGAAGGCAGAGCGAGTGAAGCAATCTGCGCTGTTTTCTTTTCTCTTTCAGGGTTAATAATTAGCCAGTAGCCCATGCCGACCAGTCCTGCGCCCCCAAGGATATTGCCAAGGGTGACAGGGATCAGGTTGGCGCTGATAAATCGGGCCAAGTTTAAATCGCTAAATGCCTCTGGGTTGGCCCCCACCGCTTGCCAAAAACTGTCAGGGGCAAAGGTGGCAATACTCATGCCCAGTGGCACCATAAACATGTTGGCGACACTGTGCTCAAAGCCGGTGCTGACAAACATGGCTACGGGCAAGATCACCATTACCGCTTTAGTGAGTGGGTTTTGCGAGGTAAACGTCATCCAAATCGCAAGACAAACCAGTAAGTTACAAAGCACACCCAGTGCAAAGGCTTGGATCCAAGTGTGATGGAGCTTGTGTTGGGCAACGTGCAGCGCGTTGAGTCCCCATTGGCCGTCATCAAGCTGATATAACCCCGCGGTCATCACGATCAACACCAGCAACAAGGCACCGAGTAAGTTGCCGAGATAGACTCTCGCCCAGGTATGCAGTAAGCCTGCGGTTGAGATCTTGCCGTTGGCACGCGCCAGCATGGAGAGCACGGTACTGGTAAACAATTCCGCGCCGCCCAGTACCACCAGAATCAAGCCCATGCTGAATGCTAATCCACCCAGCAAGCGGGTGATCCCCCAGCCAGCGTTGCTGCCAGTGGTAACCGTGAGATAAAACACAAATGCTAACCCGATAAACAAACCGGCCATCATTGCGAGCCCAATCGCCATCCGGGTAGATTTGCGGGTTTTACTCACCGCATACTCTTCAGCTTGGGCGAGTAACGCCGCGGGTCCTTCGGGCTTTTTAATTTGAGTTGCACTCACCATTGGCTGTCTCCTCTGGCGGCACACTCTGCCCGAGGGCTAAGACATATCAACATACAGGTTGTACTCCTTTTTAGACGGATTGTGAATACATCCAGACTAAGCGGCGCGATATAAGGAGTAAAATTGATATTGCTTAGGGTAATAATCACAAAAGTTGATAGTGTGGTGTCATTGAAATCAGGCATCGTAGAAGGGTAAAAAACATGCGCTACTCACTGAAGCAATTAGCCGTTTTTGAAGCGGTTGCAGCCAGTGGCAGTGTGAGTCGAGCCGCCGACCAATTGGCACTGACGCAATCGGCAACCAGTATGGCCTTGTCACAATTGGAAAAATTATTGGGTCGGCCGCTGTTTGAACGGCAGGGAAAGCAAATGCAGCTGACCTACTGGGGAGCGTGGCTACGTCCGAAGGCGCGCCAGTTACTGTTTGATGCGCAGCAAATTGAAGCAGGATTTGACGGCCAGCATGTTGTCAGTGGTGATATTGCCTTAATTGCCAGTCAGACGGCGGCCGAACATCTTATTCCTGACCTTATCAGTATTATTGATAGTGACTTCCCAGAGCTTAGAATCGACTTTACGGTGAAAAACACTCAGAAGGTGATCGACAGTGTGCGCCAGTATCAACATGATTTGGGGATCATCGAGGGGCGTTGCGACGACAGCCGCTTAAAGCAACAAGTTTGGTGTCATGACCATCTCGTCGTGGTTGCGGCAAAGCATCACCCTTATGCGCAGCTTGACCACGTTAGCTTGGCGCAACTCGAGCAGGCGCAATGGGTATTGCGTGAACCCGGCGCAGGAACGCGGCATAGCTTTGATAGTGCGATTCACGGTGTGATTGAAGATCTGGATGTGCGCCGCGAGTATGAGCAAGTACCTGTACTGAGAACCTTGGTCGCAAACTCGAGTTATCTCAGCTGTTTACCGTACTTGGACGTAGAAAAATGGATTGAGCGAGACGAGCTGGTGGCTTTGAATGTCCCTGAGCTGAATATGCGGCGGACGCTTTCGTTTATTTGGCGGGCAGATGCGGCAGCAAACCCGTTACGCGACTGCATTATTCGCGAAGCAACACGGATGACCAAAGCGCGTCGCCGTAATATGTAATAGAAAAAAGCCGGCCCAAAATGGCCGGCTATTCGTGATCAAGCCACAGGATTAACTAGTAGGTGACCGTGTGGCCATAACTACTAATGATGTTTTTGACGTTATCCATCACTTCTTTTGATGGTGGAGCAACGTCCTGCAGCTCGTAATCGTAGCCGAGCGCTTCCCATTTGTGGGCCCCTAATTGGTGGTAGGGCAGTAACTCCACTTTCTCGATGTTATCCATCTCTTTAATGAACTGGCCAAGACGGTGGGCAGAGTCATCATCGTCGGTATAACCCGGGACAACCACGTAACGAATCCACGTCTTTTGGCCAATTTTATGCAGGTAGTTGGCAAAGTCGAGCGTGCGGCGGTTTGACACGCCGACTAAATTCTCATGGATTTCATCGTTCAGTTGTTTGAGATCCAACATCACCAAGTCAGTGGCGTCCAACACTTCATCAATCACTGGGGTGTGTTTACGCACGTACCCATTGGTATCTAAACAGGTGTGGATCCCTTCCGCTTTCGCAGCTTGGAAAAAGTCACGCACAAACTCAGGTTGAAGCATGGCTTCTCCCCCTGAAGCGGTTACACCACCGCCCGACGCCGTAATAAAGTGGCGATAGGCGCGCACGTCTTTCATGATTTCATCGACGGTGACTTCTTTACCGCCATGCGTGTCCCATGTATCACGGTTGTGACAGTATTTGCACCGCATTAAGCAGCCTTGCATAAAGACAATAAAGCGGATTCCAGGACCATCTACGGTACCACAGGATTCAAACGAGTGGATGCGACCAACTGCCGACATAAGTGTCTCCAGACTGCGAATTGCTATGTCGTTATTTTATTACAAAACCCGGTCTTAACGTAAGGGAATTCGCGCCTTTTTCGCGATTTTGCAAGTTGTCTGAATCGCCGTTTGCAGTGCCTACCAACTTAGATCACAGTTCCATTTTTTCGTCTCATCACAATGAGATCACACCGAGGAAAAAACCATGTCGACATTGAGGTAACTCTTATGTGTGCCCAAACTTACGTGCAACATATCGAGAAAGCTGACATAGACTGGTAGAGATGTGCGTGAATACGTCGAGGGCTTGCTGCGTTGACGTGTTGAAGCCGAAAAAGTTGGGAATCAATAATGAAAAAAATTAGTGATTTAAGGGTAAAGAACAAGCTAATTGCACTTATGTTAGTCGCCATTGCATTACTTGGCGCAATCAGTGCCTACACCATTTCAAAAGAAAAAGACCAAGCCTATGCCGAACGGACAGCCTCGTTACGCAATAACGTGGAAGTCGCTGAAAGTGTGGTGAACTACTATCGCCAGCAAGCGGCGCAATTGGGTGAAGAAACCGCGAAGGCGCAGGCGATTGCTCAGTTAAATAAACTGCGTTACGACGGCGATAACTATTTTTGGATTTTAACGCCTGATCTCACCATAGTGACGCATCCTCTCAAGCCTAACTTAAACGGGACCAGTGCGAGTGAGATCACCGACGGTGATGGCCGCTTTCATTGGCGTGAAATGGTAAAAGTGAGTCAACCGCCGGAAGGTGGGGTGCTGGATTACACGTGGCGCTCGCCAGAAGGGGAGTTAAAACCCAAGATCTCTTACGTGAAGCGCGTGAACGGCTGGAATTGGATCATTGGTTCAGGCGTGCACGTGAGCGATATTGAAGAGCAGTTTATTGCCTCGGCGTGGCAGATTGCGGGTATGACACTTATCGCAGCGGTGATCTTGTTAGTGGCGGGCGCCTTTGTGAGCCGTGATATCGTGATGCCGCTTGATGAGCTGGTGGAAAAATTTGACCGAATTGCCGGTGGCGACCTGCGTGTGCAATGTGGCTACACGCGCGAAGATGAAATCGGCAAATTGGCACGTCGAATGGATACCGCGATGACCAGCGTCCGTGAAGCGTTACGTATCGCGCATGACGAAGCCAAACAATCGTCGACGATGGCGTCGTCGATTGCGTCGGCCAGTGAGCAAAGTGCGCAAAGTATCCAGTCGCAGCGCGCTGAATTGGAGCAACTGGCGGCGGCGATGAACGAAATGACAGCAACGGTGGCGGATGTGGCTGACCATGCAGAGCAAACCGCCCAAGCGACCAATGAAATTGCCGATATGGCCGAAGTGGGTAACCACAAATTAGACAGTACGGTGGCGAGTATTCGCGAGGTGGCGGAGCGTATTGCCAGTGCCGATAAGCTAGTGAACCAAGTGAAACAAGGTGTGATGCAAATCAGTGATGTGGCGGGAGTGATCCAAGGCATCTCTGAGCAAACCAACCTGTTGGCATTGAATGCGGCGATTGAAGCGGCGCGAGCGGGTGAGCAAGGCCGTGGCTTTGCGGTGGTTGCCGATGAGGTGCGCTCGTTGGCGCAAGGCACCCAGAAGTCGACCACTGAAATTCAAGGCACCATTGAGGAGCTGACCAATAACGCGATTGAGGCAGCCGAAGCGATGACTTCGAGCCATCAATCCAGTGAAGCAAGTGTGGCGACAGCGCTCGAAACACAGCAGCAGCTTAAAGACATGGTGGCGGCCTTGCATCAGTCTAACGATCGTGTGGTGCAAATTGCGGCGGCTGCAGAGCAGCAAGGCACTGTCTCAGAAGAGATGAACCAGAATGTGAGTAACATTCATAACTCGGCCAATGAAGTGAGCGGTGCGGCCACTCACCTTGCCGAACAAAGCCAGCTACTGGCTGACTCCGCGCGAGAGTTAGATAGCAAACTCGATCACTTTGAGGTGGTGTAGCACCTGAGTAAACAAGCGACGTTAGCAACGGATGGGCTTTGGTTGGCACTGAGGTGGGTTGCGGATTAAATCGTGAAAGGGAAAGAGTGATAAATAAAAACCGCCAGCATTGCCGGCGGTTTTTTCTTTTTAGAAGCCCTTATTGTGTGAAGGGCTCTTGATCATCTCTTACAGTGAAGAGGTGAAGGTACGAGTGATGACGTCTTGCTGCTGCTCTTTGGTCAGCGAGTTAAAACGTACCGCGTAACCAGAAACACGGATAGTCAGCTGAGGATAGTTCTCAGGATGTTCCATCGCGTCGAGTAGCATTTCACGGTTCATCACGTTCACGTTCAAGTGTTGGCCGCCTTCTTGACCGCTTTCATGGTGGAAGTAACCATCCATTAGACCGGCAAGGTTAGCGCGCTGGGTGTTTTCATCTTTACCCAGAGCATTTGGCACGATAGAGAAGGTATAAGAGATACCGTCTTTGGCGTGGGCAAATGGCAGTTTACCAACCGAAGTCAGTGACGCAACCGCGCCTTTTTCGTCACGGCCGTGCATTGGGTTAGCACCTGGTGCGAAAGGCATACCTGCTTTACGACCATCTGGCGTGTTACCGGTTTTCTTACCGTATACCACGTTTGAGGTGATAGTCAGGATAGATTGCGTTGGGACAGCGTCACGGTATGTTTTCAGTGAACGGATTTTGTTCATGAAACGCTCAACTAGGTCACAAGCGATTTGGTCAACACGCTCATCGTTGTTACCGAAGGTTGGGTATTCGCCTTCGATTTCAAAGTCGATTGCAATACCGTCTTCGTCACGAACAGGTTTCACTTTTGCGTATTTGATCGCAGACAGTGAGTCAGCCGCTACCGATAGACCCGCAATACCACATGCCATGGTACGACGTACGTCACGATCGTGCAGTGCCATCAGCGCCGCTTCGTAGCTGTATTTGTCGTGCATGAAGTGGATGCTGTTCAGGGCAGTTACATATTGCTTCGCCAGCCAGTCCATCAGGTGATCCATGCGGTCCATGACTTTGTCATAGTCCAACACTTCGTCAGTCATTGGCGCGTGTTCAGGCGCAACTTGGATTTTCAGCTTCTCATCGATACCACCGTTGATGGTATAAAGCAGGGTTTTCGCCAAGTTGGCACGAGCACCGAAGAACTGCATATGTTTACCAACCACCATTGGTGATACACAACATGCAATTGCATAGTCGTCTGACTCAAAGTCTGGGCGCATCAGATCATCGTTCTCGTACTGGATAGACGAGGTATCGATAGACACTTTGGCACAGAATTTTTTGAAGCCTTCAGGCAGTTTTTCAGACCAAAGCACAGTGATGTTTGGCTCTGGGCTTGGACCCATGGTGTATAGGCTGTTAAGGAAACGGAAGCTGGTACGAGATACCAGAGTACGACCGTCTAGACCCATACCGGCTACTGATTCAGTTGCCCAAATTGGGTCGCCAGAGAAGAGATCATCATACTCAGGCGTACGTAGGAAACGAACCATACGCAGTTTCATCACGAAGTGGTCGATCAGCTCTTGCGCTTGTTCTTCAGTCAGTTTGCCAGCGGCCATGTCGCGCTCTAGATAAATATCTAGGAAGGTTGACGTGCGGCCCAGTGACATTGCTGCACCGTTCTGGGTTTTTACTGCACCTAGGTAGCCGAAGTAAGTCCACTGAATGGCTTCTTGCGCATTTTCTGCTGGGCGAGAAATATCACAGCCGTATTTCGCTGCCATTTCTTTAAGTTGGCCCAGTGCACGGTACTGCTCTGCAATTTCTTCACGCAGTTGCATGGTCATTTGCAGATCTTCGCCGTTTTCGAATTTCTCTTGCAGAGAATCGAACTGCGCTTTTTTGTCTTTCATCAAGAAGTCGATACCGTATAGCGCGACGCGACGGTAATCACCGATGATACGACCACGGCCGTAGGCATCAGGAAGACCGGTCAATACGCCAGACTTACGACACTTCATGATTTCAGGGGTGTAGATATCGAAAACACCTTGGTTATGGGTTTTACGATACTCGGTGAAAACTTTCTTCACTTGTGGGTCAAGCTCACGGCCATAAGCGTGGCATGAACCTTCTACCATGCGGATACCGCCGTAAGGCAGCATGGCGCGTTTTAGCGGCGCGTCAGTCTGTAGACCAACAATCTTTTCCAGATCTTTTTCGATGTAGCCGGCGTCATGAGAAGTCAGGGTAGAAACCACAGACGTATCAAAGTCAACCGGTGCATGCGTCGCGTTCTCTTGCTTGATGCCTTCCATCACGCGCGCCCACAGCTGGCTAGTCGCGTTAGTTGGCTCAGAGACTAGGAATGATTCGTCGCCCTCGTAAGGGGTATAGTTTTTTTGGATAAAGTCGCGAACATCAACGGCTTTGCTCCAGTTACCTTCAACAAATCCTTCCCATGCATTAGAAACGTGCTCAGACATGTTGCACCTACCTGTACTCTTTTCAAAAAGAAGTTTATCGGGACCAGGTTCAGTCATAGTGTTTGTCAGTATGGCTGACGCCTGCGACCCATCGATTTAAATCCGGATTGCCCCGCCCGTAAGCGGGGCTGAGTTATTACAATAACGCTGGAATGCCGGGAATCATTCCAACTGCCAACATGGCAGCAATACAAATAATCACAGTGGCGGTTGGAATCACCAGACGGTCAACCGCTGACAGCGTTTTAGGACGCTCTTTGTCACCGATAAGGCCGTTGTTGTCCAAAAGCATTGTGACTGCCCAACCAAAGACTGGGTTAACAGCCATGGAGGCGAAAATACAAATACCGGCTGACTGACTTGACTTGGCGTCTTTGACCATCTGCATGCCTGCTTCAAGCAAGGGCAGGAATACCCCTGAAAGCAGTGCGATAGTCATCACTGGAGGCCAAGTGGCAACGTCCATTGGGTAACCAATTAAAGCCACACCGATACACAGTAAACCGAGAATAATGGCACCACCTGGGATCGGGCGGCGAGCTATCGCAGCCGGGATCATATAGGTGCCCCATGATGAGGTGATGTTACCGCCACCTACAGAGGCGCCGACCATTTGGCGAATTGAGCACCCTGTCATGGTGTCATCCACATCCATCAGTACTTTTTCGGCTTTCTTAGGATAGTTTAGTTCCTGGAAAATACGGTGACCAAGGAAGTCTGGCGACCACATCGCAACCGCGAGCAAAGCAAATGGCAATGACGCTAAGAAGTGCGATACATTAGGTAAACCTAGCTGCCAACCTTGTTCAGTCGATCCCCACCAGTACACAGGGTTAAGGTTTGGGATACCGGGCTGGGTGACAAACTCTAATGACGAGCCCGCACCAAGTGCAGTGGCAATCAAACCACCAGTAATGGCGCATACAGGGATCGCCAGCCAGCGCTTACCAATCCGAGCCAAGAAGGCATAAATCACAATCGACACGGCAAGAATCAAGATGGAGACATAGCCCATGTTGATCTCTGCGCCCCAAGCCAACAGGCTCTCAATTTGTCCTTTTGCGCCACCAAAGCCGAGGAAAATCAGCAAGCCACCGGCCACGCCCTGACTAGTAAGATTTACCAGTTTGGACCCACCTTTGAGGTAGCTTAAGGTCAGGCCAAATACGCCGATCAGAATACCGAGAGCAAGTGGGTGAGCACCGGCCAAGGCGATGGTTCCGACCAACGGGATCATCGGACCGTGGTTACCGGCTAAGTTCGCGCGGGGGTTGATAAAGCCGCACAGTAACACACAAAACAATAAAGCAGGTATTAACATTTCCACGCGAGCAACCTCGACGGCAAATGCTTTACCAAGTGTGATGTGATCCCACGCTGCGGTTAGCCCCTCAGCCCATGACATCATTACCGCAGAATACATTGCGATGATGCCGATGGTACCAGCTAGCGCGGGAACAAGATCTTCAAGTTCAAAACGGAAGTCACGGCCGGGCAGGTTTAGCCCCCAACGGCGCGGACGCATGATTTGTAGTTCGTGATTCAGGTAGTCAGCGCGGGAGGCGAATGATGAAGCCGGCTTGTGCTTCTTTTGATATTCGCTTTTTTCTTCGTGACTCACACTGCGGTCTTGAGCATGTGTTGCCATAATTTCCTCGTCTACAGAAAGCAAAAGCTTTCGAAACAGTGGTTTAGCCAGTCTTTATATTGTTTTTACGCTGGCCTTGTGGCCGTGTTCTGTTTCGTTATCAGCATGCTAACAATAGAGGATTTTCTGAATGTTGACTTAGATCATTACCGTGTAATTTTTTTACGTGCCACGGCCGGTTATCGGCGCTTTTTAGCGCGCCAAATGTGCCTAAAAAGCCACCCATGTCGGAGTTTTGTAATTTTTTTACCAAAAATCACGCCTAAAATGTGCTACAAAACAGGCGAATATCGAGGGTGAAAGTGGGTGACTGTGTCGAGGAACGCGATCACACGCCAAGGAATGTAGACAGCATGACAGCTAGCGCTGCTGACAAAGAAAAATTACGTTATAGTCATCCCATCATGGTTGAACAATGGATAAGTTTGGTGCGGCGACTGATTTCGAGCTTAGGAAGCGCTTTTTCGAGTAAGGGAATTCACGCTTGTATGCTGGCAAGTATGTTGGTGTTGGCACCCGCGTACGGACAACAAACCGCCAGTGTAGATGCCGTCAGTGGTCTGATTCAACAAGGGGCGTATCAGCAGGCGTTGCAAAATAGCCAAACGTTGCTGACCGCGAAGGATGATGCAGCACTGGATAATTCAGCACGTGCCGAGTTATTGCGTCTGCAAGGCGTAGCGCATTTGTATTTACAGCAACGGGCAGAGGCTTATCGCAGTTATCGTCAGGCACTCGCGCTCAATGCATTAAGTAAAGACAGCGAAGCGGACGCCTTATCGGCAGTGATTACTTTAGCCTACCGCGTTAAACAATATGATGAAGTCCTTCGCTATGCGCGGCAGATGGCCGAGCACCATGAATTACTGCCGCATGCCAACCGTTTGGCGATGCAGTCGGCTTACGCATTATCTCGCTATGATGTGGCGATAGACTATGCGTCGCGACTACAAAAGAGCGGCAATGCGGATGCGTTTACTCTGCAAACCAAAGGGTTGAGTGAAATGGCCTTGTCGCAGTTTTCCGCCGCGGCACGTACCTTTGATGCACTGGCTCAGCAAGACGATGTTGCGCCGAAATGGTTGGCTCAGGCTGCGCGAGCACATGCGCATGCCGGATCGCACTCTCAAGCCCGTCAATACTTAGCGAGAGCGAGGGCCGATATTGCGTTGTATCGCACATTGGCGCTAGAGCAACTCGAACAAACCCAACCTCAAGAAGCGCTGGCTTATTGGCAGCAAGGGTTAAGCCAATTGGATCGCGTTCCCACACGAGATGAGCAACTTTTGTTGGTGCAGTGTCTGCTGCAAAACAACCAGCGTGTCGCGGCACTTAATCGGGTCAGCGAGATCAACCTGAGCGCGCCTGATACACAAACCCTTAAGCTTCAAGTGATGTTGGCGTATCAGCTCAAGCGCTGGCAAGAGGTGATTGATACGTCCCAAGTGGCGCTTTCTCATGGTTTAAAAGAAGATAGGATGCTTTGGCAGTGGTTATCTATTAGCGCTATCAAAGCGGGAGATTATGCCTTGGCTGACTTTGCCTTAAATGAGTGGCAAGCAAGGGATACCTCAGGCTTGGCTGAACGTTGGCGAGAGACGTTGGAATTACTTAAAGCAGGTCGCGCGAGCTTGTCTGATCTATCTATTTCCTAATCTGTCTTACAATGCGGGCGCTTTTGTCTGCCATCATGGTCTTAGCGTTCGCCCCTTCACAGTTTTGTTACTTCTTGGTGCGTATTAACACTGAAAAGCGTTCACCACCCGTGCGTGAGAGTATGGGTTTCTATTCAGCGCCTACTTTATTTCCTTAAAAACAATGTGCTGCGCTATGCTTGTTGTTAAGCGATACCTCACGTTCGCCCTTTTGTATCTCGCCCATACTGCCGACGGTTGGCTGTTGGAAGCAGAGTAGAGAAATATGACAGTTGTAACTTTGTTGGTATGTCGACGATCTCGATGTGACGAATGTGCTGGTTGTTTTTTCAGCAGTTAATTTTGCGTTTGACTTTTTATGCAATAATATTGACTATAATAATTCCATTTTTAAGGTTAACAAAATGTTGCTCATTAGAGGGAGGGGTGATATTTTCGATTGCAAGATGTCGAATTAATCACCAACGATGGTGAGGGGTCAGGCACTCACCCAACCGTGAGTAATAATAAGCGCGCATTTGATGTGGGCGGTACGTAAACACAACAGATTTCATGGATGATAGGAGCTAGCGCATGACGGAAGCTGTAGCGCTACAGGTTAAGTCACTCAAAAAAAGCTTTGGGCAGCACCAAGTGCTCAAAGGCATTTCTCTCGACGCCCACCGTGGCGACGTTATCTCTATTATTGGCTCTTCCGGATCCGGGAAAAGCACCTTTTTGCGTTGTATCAATTTACTTGAGACGCCCACCGGCGGCGAAATTTGGGTCAATGGTGAGTTGATCAAAATGAAAAACAACCGTGCTGGTGAGCCTGTTCCCGTCAGTGACAAACAAGTGCAACGCATTCGCTCGCGTCTGGCCATGGTATTTCAAGGCTTCAACCTTTGGTCACACATGACGGTGATGCAAAATGTTATTGAAGCGCCTGTTCATGTATTGGGTGTGCCCAAGGCGGAAGCGATTGAACAAGCTGAGGCCTTGTTGCATCGCGTTGGATTGTATGAGCGGCGCGATTACTACCCAGGCCATTTATCCGGTGGTCAACAACAGCGTGCTGCGATTGCGCGTGCGCTCGCCGTCGAGCCAGAAGTGTTGCTGTTTGATGAGCCAACCTCCGCGCTGGATCCTGAATTAGTGGGAGAAGTGCTGGGGGTGATGCGTTCACTGGCGGAAGAAGGGCGAACTATGCTGGTGGTTACCCACGAAATGAGCTTCGCGCGTGATGTGTCGAATCATGTGATGTTTTTACATCAAGGGTTGGTCGAGGAGCAGGGTGATCCGAAAGAGTTGTTTAATGCTCCGGAATCTGAGCGCCTGAAGCAGTTTATCTCATCAATCTACTAATTAAATATATCAATAGCATAACCATGCAAATGGGCGTAGCCCGCACAACATCGTAAAAACGACAGGAGAAAGGAAAATGAAAAAATGGCTAGTTGCCGCCGCCGTGATGGCCGCGGTTGGGTCAACCTCCGTAGCAGCCAAGGATTGGAAGGTCGTACGTTTTGGTATCGAAGGGGCGTACCCTCCATTTAGTTGGACCACCAATGAAGGCGAGCTGAAAGGCTTTGATGTGGATATGGCCAATGCGCTGTGCGAAGAGATGCAAGCAAAGTGTAAAATCGTCGCTCAGGACTGGGATGGCATCATTCCCTCACTGTTAGCGCGTAAATACGATGCCATCATCGCAGCGATGTCTATCACCGAAGAGCGTAAAAAGAAAGTCGATTTCACCAACAAGTACGCCCTCATCCCGAACAAATTTGTAGCTGAAAAAGGCACGGATCTGACCTTTACCAAAGAGGGGTTAGAGGGCGTTAAAATCGGTGTTCAGCGCGCAACCACCCATGATAAATACCTGACGGATAACTATGGCGATGCGGTCGATATCGTTCGCTATGGCACTTTCGATGAAGCTTACCTTGATTTGAAAGCAGGCCGTATCGAATCAATTCTTGGCGATGCGTCAGCACTGCAGCAAGGCCTGCTTGATAAAGAAGGCGGTGATGCGTTTGAGTTTATTGGTCCGTCATTAACCGATCCTGAGTGGTTTGGTGAAGGTTTTGGCATTGCGACACGCAAGCAAGACAAAGCGCTGACTGAGAAGCTTAACCAAGCGATCGATTCGTTGCGTGAAAAAGGCGTGTATGACGAGATTGCAGCCAAGTACTTCAACTACGACGTATACGGCGAGTAATAGGCAGGCGGGCAGCATGAAAGTGCTGCCCGAATCATATGATTGATTTGAAAGGTTACGAGTGGTCCCTGCTCGAAGGTGCATGGGTGACCCTTCAGGTTGCGCTGCTCTCGTTAGGTCTTGCCATGCTACTGGGTATGCTCGGGGCGTTGGCAAAATTGTCAAAATTCTCAACGTTGCGTGGTGTTGCCACCCTTTATACGACTGTGATCCGCGGTATCCCTGACCTTGTCTTGATGATGCTAATTTTTTATGGCGGACAAATGCTTCTCAATAACAGTCTGTATGGGATGAATGAGTGGCTCAATGAGTATATGGCGGGGCAGAACCCTAGCCATGAATGGACGTCTTATTTGCCGGATTACGTCGATGTCAGCCCATTTATCGCCGGGATCCTAACCATCGGGTTTATCTTTGGCGCTTACATGGCGGAAACCTTCCGTGGCGCGATTATGGCGGTGGACGCAGGGGAAATGGAAGCGGCACGTGCCTATGGCATGAGCAGCAGTTTAGCGTTTCGCCGTATTCTTTTACCGCAGATGATCCGTCATGCGTTACCAGGCTTCGGTAACAACTGGCTGGTGCTACTTAAAACTACCGCGCTGGTGTCAATCATCGGTCTTGATGACATGGTGCGCAAAGGGGCATTGGCGGCCGGATCCACCCAGATGCCATTTACCTTCTATTTTACTGTCGCGCTGATTTTCTTGCTCTTCACCAGTATCTCGACCACGGGACTGCGTTGGATGGAGCGTCGCTTTAGTATTCACACGCGGTAGGTGCTTATGGATTTTTCACTTGTTCTAGAAACGTGGCCCATCTACCTCGAGGGATTGTGGACCACTGTATGGCTGGTATCACT
Source organism: Salinivibrio sp. PR5 (assembly GCF_001996085.1). NCBI lineage: Bacteria > Pseudomonadati > Pseudomonadota > Gammaproteobacteria > Vibrionales > Vibrionaceae > Salinivibrio > Salinivibrio sp. PR5. The sequence goes on along the minus strand of NZ_MUFK01000007.1, from coordinate 90,437 downwards.
GGCATTGGTGATTGGTTTAGTGGTGGCGGTGCCGGTCGCGGTAGCACGCAACGCGCAATTCCCTTTATGGCGCTACCCAGCGTGGGCGTTTATTTATTTTTTCCGTGGCACACCGCTGCTGATCCAGCTGTATCTGATTTATTATGGCTTAAGTCAGGTAATTAATGTTGAAGACACTTTGTGGCAGCACGCTTGGTTCTGCGCCTTAGTGGCCTTTGTGCTGAACACAGCCGCTTACACAGCGGAAATCATCCGTGGCGCGATTAATGGCCTTCCTAAAGGGGAAGTCGAGGCGGCGATCGCTTATGGCATGAGCCCCTATAAAGCCTTTTCGCGCATTGTGTTGCCGAGTGCGATGCGTCGTGCGTTGCCGGCGTACAGTAACGAAGTGGTGTTTATGCTACACGGCTCAGCGGTGGCTGGGATTATCACCATTGTCGATTTAACCGGTGCCGCTCGGATAGTGAACTCTCGCTATTATGCGCCGTTCGAGTCGTTTTTGACCGCCGGCGTGTTTTATATGGCGCTGACATTTAGCATCCTTTGGATGTTCCGCTTAGCGGAGCGCCGCTTCCTACGCCATTTAAGGCCGCTGAGCTAATCGGCTCAATCTCAAATAAGAAACGCCGCAGTGATCACCTGATCATCTGCGGCGTTTTTTTATCCAACGTGTGCGCCTTGGGGCTTACTTAAAGGTTGCCCAAATCGGCGCGTGATCTGACGGTTTTTCAATCGCACGGAGTTCGTAGTCAATGCCGGCATCGATGCATTGGCTCGCCAGATCTGGAGTGGCCAGAATCACGTCAATACGCAGGCCACGGTTATCGTCAAAGCCGCGTGAGCGGTAGTCAAACCACGAGAACTGATCGTTCACGGTTGGGTGCAGGGCTCGGAAGGTGTCAACAAACCCCCAGTCCATCAGAGTGCCCAGCCACTCACGCTCTTCGGGTAAGAAAGAGCACTTACCGGTGCGTAGCCAGCGTTTGGCGTTTTGCTCACCAATACCGATGTCATCGTCTTTCGGGCTGATATTAATGTCGCCCATCACCACCAGCTGCTCACTGGGATCACGGTCAGCTAAATAGGTCATTAAGTCTTGATAAAACTTACGCTTGGCGGGGAATTTGGTTTCATGGCTGCGGTTTTCCCCTTGCGGGAAGTAACCGTTGAGCACAGTGATTGGCTTGCCGTTTTCGTCTTCAAAGGTCGCCATGATCATCCGGCGTTGAGCGTCCTCATCGTCAGTAGGAAAGCCTTTTTGCACGCTGATAGGGGACTTTTTACATAGCATTGCCACGCCATAATGGGCTTTTTGGCCATGAAAGTGCACTTCGTAACCCATGGCTTCGACATCCGCGAGCGGAAAGGCGTCATCATGGACTTTGGTTTCTTGTAACCCGATCACGTCAGGTTGATGTTTTTCAATCAAGGCTTGCAATTGATGCAAACGAGCACGAATACCATTGATATTGAATGAAATTACTTTCATATAATTTTTAAACTCTTGTATACCGCCGTATGGCGCTGTTTTACTGGGTTCTTCAATATCGTCAGTTACGATGTGCGACGATATTTAACGGTGTTTGGCGATGGCTGTCGCCATTTTGTCGCCACTTGCCGCCATCATTTTTGAGCACTTTTAGCTGGCTGAGCGGGTTCAATTCGACCACTTCAACCAGGTGATCCGGCGAGAAGTGCGCATACACCATTGTCTGCTTAATGTCCGTATGCCCTAGTGCTTCTTTCAGTGCCAGGATGTTGCCGCCATTCATCATAAAGTGACTGGCGAACGTGTGGCGAAGCACATGGGTGGTTTGTCCCTTGGGTAAATCCGGCAATGTACGGTCAATCCACTTATGCACCACACCATAGCCAACGGTGAACAGTCGATCTGACATCGGTTGATAAAGGTCGTCATACAGTGATTTTGAAATCGGCACCGTGCGGTTGCGTTTCCCCTTGGTTTGCACGTACGTAATTTTGTACTGCGATAACTGTGAACCCCGTAGGTTAACAGCTTCCATAATGCGGGCGCCAGTCGCCAGGCAGATTTGAATAATTTTGCATAGCTGGTCGGCAACCGGGCTAGCCTGAATCACATCAAACAGGTGGAGGATTTGTTCGTCGGTCAGATAGGTCAGCTCGTTCTCACTGAGCTTGATTTTCTTCACCGAATGCATCGGGTTGGGCTGCTTCCACTCACCAATATCAATCAGGTAATTGAACACGGATTGCAGCCACAACTGATCTTTATTGTGGGACGATGCCGAAAGCTCAGTGCCGTTGCGGGTTTCACCCCGGCCCTTGGTTCTGCGGTTGGCGCGATAATGCACAAAGTCCCGCGCGGTGAAGGTACTGGCGACAGGGTTGCCCTGTTCCTCGCTAATCATCAGCAACCGGCGCAGGGAATGGTCGCCGGATTTGAGGTTCTTTCCGTGCAGTTGATACCAAAGCTCAATCAGGTCCGACAGTCGGCGGTGATCTGGCTTGTCACCCAGCCAGGGTTTGTCGTCCACCGCTTGCATAGTGTAACGCTCAAACGTGACCGCTTCGCCTTTGGTGGCAAAGCGCTTGCGAATACGTTTCCCTTTTCGGCCCTGCGGGTAACACTCGCAGAGCCAAGGCTTTTTGCTGCCGTCTTTAAGGTTTCGAACTGACATTTATACGACGCGAAGTTGTTCCGACTCAGTAAAGTTTGAATAATCTTTAGAGACCAATGGAATAAAGTTATCTGGCCATTTGGCTGTGAATTCACAAAGCAATCTAAACTGAGCAGGCGCATCTTTATTAACCTTAACAACATTAATTCTGTATTCGTTCAAGTGAGGGTTGCTTAATAATGAACGAATGTCACAATTAAAATATTTAGGTAAATATCCAACTTTCACTTTCTCGTTATCGGAAGTCATTACCATAACAGCATTACTGTCATATGGGTTTGAATCCTCAAACTCTAAGTCTAACAATTCTTTAGGCCGCAACTTTGAAATTCGATCAATAGCTTCTTTATCTAAATGGCTAATTCCACTGGAAAAGAATCTGATTTTATACTCACCAGACTTTGTAATCTCCGGTTGCGAAATAATACGAAACTGATCAGTTTTTCGTGCGCCACCTGAAACGCCTAATAAGTCGAGCTCATCATAAAGTTCAAAGTCAATATCAGACCATTCCAGCATCATTCTAAATTCAGGCCGGTTTGTTGGGATGATCCTGTTTTTGAAGAATGAGAAAAGACCTGTCGATAAATAGGCTTTAGTTTTATCCTCCATACGAGGGAAAGCTATAAAGTTTGGATGAGAAGCGCCTTTGGTGTAATTTAAACGATAAAAAGTATCCGTACGAGTGAGTTTGGCTACTGGGTGCCACATACCATCGTCCAAGTCTTTCCAAATTACAAATACGCTTTTCATTGCGTTGCTCTCTTTTTAACTAAACTTTTAAATCTTTCGATTAATTCTTTATTGCTTAACAAACGTGCCTTGTTCGCAATAATTATCGAGTAACAAAAAATCTTTGCTACGTCAGTCATAATTTCTGAGGGAACCGCAGTAACAACCTCAATGATTTGACTGTTGTCGATGGATTCTAACCTCTCTAGCCATTCTAGCGCGGCATCAGGGCTATTGGCACTAAAAACCAAGAATGCCTCTAAAGTTTTTCTTCGTTTATCATGGAAGTAAAAGTGTGACTTGCACTTGGTTACATATTGCGGAATTTGGCGCCCTGAGTCTTTGGACGTTAATCGCTCAATTCTGACCTCATCTCGCTCATTACGGCCGAGACTAGCACCGTGATCAAAACTTGGCGCTAAATATGTTGTGCCATCAAGGGCTTCGATCATTGCCCAGTTTTGACTGTGGCGATCTTGGTTTGAGATCAATGTATCCAGCATCAGGTAGCCTAAAAAAACATCAAATGCATTATTGATGCAGGCTGTGGGCTGCCAGCCCTTTGGCGGATTAACAATGATTCGCTCAAGAATAGTCGTAATGAACTCAATCCGTTGTGCTCGCTCACCTTTACCTAATGGTGTTGCCAAAGTCGTAGCAACCTTTTCTAGTAACTGGTTGCCAAACACCATATTTTCACCTGTTTGGATGAAGTTTGGACTTCGGGTGCCATGCTGGCCTGAATTGAATGCTAAGTCGTAATGGGCATGAGGGATTCCTAACAGTTCAGCAAGCTCGCAAGCAACTTTCTCAGACCAGTTCTCGCCATGACGTACGGTTGGGTTACCACGTTTATCGAGGGTATGAATAGACTTAAAGATGTACTCTTGACCATCATTAGAGTCCGTATACCAAAACTTGGACTTCGTGCCCATCGATTCGAAATCATCAACACTCTGATCTGAAATGTCTAAAATCGGGTATTCTTCCATGAGTTAATATCTCATTTTTATTCGTCATGCTACTGTGAGTGAAAACAGGCACTTAGCACTTGCAGAGCCAAGGCCTATGGCTGCCGACTTCTAATTTACGTACAGTCATAAAGGCTGTTTAAACATCCTCGGGAACTTCACCAGTTTCAATCAACGTTTCCAGTTGTTCTTTATTAAGAATCATGGCGCCTTGCGATAGGGCCTTTTCGAGTTTTTTGGGACCAGCGTTATAGCCATAACAAAGAATATCCAGATGCTTGGTGACTTCCCCTCGAACATACATACCATTTTCCTTATCAAACGTGATGAGTTGATCTTTATCTGCCTTTTTGAAGCCAGTGAAACAAATGTCTATAGTTTCAGGGCTTGAGTACCTGCTTGCACCTGGAGAGCGTTTAGTCTCGAACTCGAAGCCTTCTTGTTCTAATTTTCTTTTTGCGAGTTCGAAGTAGGCTTCGGCTTCATTCTGAGTGCTATGCATTTCCAATACATGATCGAAACGCAGGGTTCGGGGGGGAGCCATTGTTTGCACACCAACCTTGAATATGAATAGGCTGATCTGTGTCATCCAGGATAACCTTTGGTTTCACGATAGTCTGAATCGACAGTCGCATCCTCTGTGACAGGTATGTACAGATAATTTGATCATCTAATTCCATATTGCCTCCGTGCTTATTTATGAAGTCAAATTCTAGCTAGAATCTTGTGTTAGTTGCTCCATACGCATCAAACGTGGTGCATATGTGTGAGCTGTGAGGAATTATTCCTTACTCATCGTCATGGCCACGCGGCCAAGCACTTTAACGCAGGATGAAGTTGATTGACAGCTGGCCGTCAATATCGATCAGGTACTTGCCTGAAGTCGGATTGGTGGATTCTGTGTTTACGTAATAAATCGCGGCATCATCTTCAATGACTTTGGTGATCGATGGTTTCAAGCCAAATCGGTCCAGCGTGCTTAAGTCTAGCGAAATTCTTCCTGCCTCAACCAATGCCCCGTCAACCAAGCGGTGAGTTTGTAGCCCTTCAACTGGGTCGACTTTACCTTCAAAAGGTTCTCCTTCACCCAGTGCCATATAGCGAACCGACGCACCGGTTGCTAAATGCGTTCTGACAATTAACTCAAAAGCGGTCCGATCATGGCTGTGCCAAGTCTGAATGGTTGATCTTGGGATTCCAAACTTGTCAGCCAGCATGTAATTAGTCGAAGCTCCGGTTATTTCTCGAAGCTTTTCTGTGAATTCCTTCCCGGAAACATAATCAAAAGCCGGGATTTCAGCTTGTAGTGTTGTCATTTTCGATCTGCCATTGTTGTCAAGTTCGGTTTTCGGCACAGGATGCCGTACACCGGAACAAATCGGAACTCAAAACCAACTAGTAAGGATAACACCATGCTCTCATTTCAAATAGTCGTGAACGCACCCTTTATGACATTGGAGGAGTATTCACGTTACTCCGGCATGTCCAAACGCCTCCTTCGAGACTGGGAACGCGAAGGCAAAGTCATCTTCAAGAAAAGAGAAAAGAAAACTCGCATCGAACCCCGAAAGATGGGGTATCACCAAAATGGTGATCCCTTCAGTTGGCGGAAACCAAGAGGCGGTTTGCTTACCGCTCCGCAAGCTGTTCGGCTGGCTACAAACCATATCGCCCAACAAGGTCAAATCCTCCATCCGCGATAAAGTCATCCAGTATCAAAACGAATGTGACGACGTACTCTGGCAACACTGGACCAACCAAACCGCCCCAACACCCAAGCAACTCACTCTTTCCGCACCACAACCCAACCGCCGGGTAAAACTCACCGAACTGATGTTCGAACTGGCCGAACTGCGCGGCGTTACCACGCAGGAAATCCGCATTCACTACAGCCAGGTTTTTAGCAACCCGTGCTGGCCGGAAGGGGATGAAGTGTCGATCGCGCTGGCGAACGTCAAACTCAAGCACGACATTGAAGAAGCCCGGAAATACAAAGCAGCCCCGGTGGCGGAACTGCAAGCACTGGCCGAGCAAGTGGGGATGAAGGTGATCAGCGAATACGATTTGCAGGCGCTGCACCGGTTGGTGAGCCGGCAGCAGGAAGAAATCGACGAAGTGAACAAGGCGCTCATGAAACTGGCCCGACAGCAAAGCCTGATCCTGAACAGCCCGGTTTGGGGGTGAAGTATAAAAGAGCCCGGCAGTGTCGGGCTTCATGACTAAAATTTATTCGTTTATCAGCTGTTTAAGCTCTTCAGCAATAGGTGCTGACTTCAGAAGCTCTTCTCTTCGTTCTGAAAATTTCATTTCCGAATAGAGCCAAAAAGTCATGGATAGAACTATTGTTATGAAAGAAGCAATAAGCCCAGCCGCCAAGTTCTCCCAGACTGAGACTTTAAATGGTTTGTGAACTCGTTGAACTATAGCCTCTTCTTTCACCGTCTCTTTGTAAACGTTTAGCTCTTCAGAAAAGCAGAAATCGAAATAGTCATTGAGCATACGTTCCGCATCTTCACGATATTTAGCGACGCAGTCCGGTGAGGATTGGTAATGAGTGAAAAAATCATGAATTTCATCTGAGGTCGGGAACTTACCGGTTTTTGCCTTATGAGCTTTGATCCATTTGACCTTTTGCTCTTTGTAGAGGGAGTAGGCTACAAAACCAACAAAGTCCCCATCTCCCTCTACCATATCACCATAAGTATTGTGTGCCCACATGGTTAACCAGCAGCCTTAGCAGCACGGTATTCTGCATATTTGCTGTTGATTTCTTCTTGTGAGTAGCGGCGAGCAGCAATCTTTCGTTTCACTTCAGTAGGCAGATCATAGGAAGACAGCTTTTTACCACTTCTCATTGCGGCGTTAGCTTTTGCTGCAAGGTTCATACTCATACAGCCTCCTTGTCGTCTGAAAAACCATAATAAAAGTAAAGTACAATATACCGTATTGAGGGACGCAAACTATACATGAGTTGTAAAAATCAGACAATATTCACAGCTCCAGATAGGCACAATATAGAACGATTTGACACGATATGCCCCGTTTGACAGCTTTGCCGGGCTATCCGGCATCCCTACTTTGCAACTCCTCGGCCACCGTCACTATCAAATCGACAAAGCTTTCCCGAACCCGCTTTGGCAGCAGCCGGGCGGTGGCCGCAATATCCCCCGCCGACGTGTGCCGATGCCGCATTTCGCCCAGCGACACATCCAGCGACGTCAGCCCGTACAACTCACATAAGGCCCGGTATTGAGAAAGGGTCATATCCGTCTTGCCTTGCTCAATCCGTCGCAAAGTGCTGAGCGAAATGCCATGGCACTGGTTCGCAACGGCATTCTGCGTCATCTTTTTCTGCACCCGAATCGTGACTAAAAACAGCACGATAGGGTCGGGTTTGTTAGGTTTTTTAGGCATTGGTATCAAATCTACACGTCAAATCTGATTTATTACTGCACCAAATATGCCATTTAAGAGTAGTACAAAGGCTGATACGAGCCTGGTCACATATTTGTGATCTTGGTTCCTGTAGGTTTTGGCCCAAACCATAAGAAACGTGTGTGATAAACACTGCATTACGGCGTGTAAAAAAGGCTTATTTGTTGATATGATTAAAATTACTGTGTTTATATGGCTCTTCATCGTTCGTGGTGGAAAGTCATATCAAGTCCCCCAAAATAGAACAGTATCGCTGTCTTGAGCCTTTGTTTGTTTCTAAAGCCTTTAGCTCTAAGCTTCATGTATTGGATTTTGGCATTTATAGCCTCCGCCAAGCCATTCGATGCCTTAAGCCGCATTGCATTAAGGATTGCTGGTAAGTGCTTTTTCACTGTCGCCGCTGCTGCCATCAATGGTTTAATTCCACTTGCTTTAACTAAAGTAAGCCACTCTAGCCATTGATTCCTTGCGCTTCTGATCGAACCTCCGTACCAGATCAGTCTTGCTTGCTCTTTGAGCAACCAGCTAAGGCTTGTATCTATCATGAGCTTGGCCAATCTGTTTATACGCTCCCTCAGGCGACCTGTGAGGTTTCTATTTCTTTTGAGCCAGCCATAACGCGTTCTGTAGCACTCTCGTTTAAGGTATGGCGGTAGACGGTTAACCTCTTGCTTGCGAACATCGTCAACAGCTTTGGTGAGCACTTTTGCTACGTGGAAATGATCAACTGCAATCAGGCGTTTAGATCGTGAGCCAAAGAAGGACTCGGTTGCATTCATAAAAGCTTGGCTCATATCCATCGAGACTGAGCGGACCTGTTGTTTAGCGATGTTAGGCAGCACTCGATAGCAGTTTGCTAAGCTTTGTTCACTTTTACCGTCGGCAACAGCGAGAACTTGGCCCGTTCGGCTCGACATCACAGTGACATAATCATGCCCTCGGCAAAAGGCAGTTTCGTCTACCAACAAAGCTTCTACCTTATCTAAATTTCTCCGGGCGAGCCCTCGTGAAACAGCCCTTTTCATTATCCGATCAATGGCTCCCCAACTCAGTCGAAAGGCTTTAGATACAGAGTGAAGAGAAGTGAACTGAAGTGTTTCAATAATCTTTGTCTCGAAGAGTTCGGTATAGCGACTTCCAGGAGATGCCCAAGGAACAGAAACGGTCTGAACCCCGTGCTTTGGACAGTCAGCACGTGGGACTTGGGCCTCAAGATATGTTTCGTACTGGCATGTATCCAAATGACGCCATATCCGCTTTCGAGAGTCATGCTTTCTTACCGCTTTCGAACATGTTGGACAAGCAACGCCTGAAGGACTTTCGTACATGATGGTCACGGTAATACGTTGGCTCTTTTTATCCACCTGGACAGAGTCGACAGTCCATGGCGGAATCAGTCCAAGGATCGCTTGATAGAGTGCTGTATCTTTCATCTGATTCAGGGCTCAAGTGCAGAGTGTTTCCTTATTGTCCAATTAATCGGAAAACTTGAAAAGAAACACTTCCCACTACATCCGGTGAAGAGCCATGTGTGCACAGGTAAGTAATTGAAATAAAAGGGACGGGAATAGATTTCGTCACGATCTCAATGATCACCTGATGATCTCATTAGGTTGAAGTGGTGGTGTGTAAGTGATTGATATTATTTGTTTTGTGGTGGTTTGATGAAAAGATCATAATTTCAATTTAGATCACGGGATTTGGTGGGGTGTGAACTGTGACATTGAAGAGTTTTCAAGCCACGAAATCGCTGGATTCAGCCGCTTGCTATTGAACCTTGGTGAATATAAGCCATAAATTTATGGGTATTCTAGACTACTCATAAAATAATATGCTGAGACAAATCATTAAACCACCCCAGTTAGATGTGCTCATGAGTATTTACTCACAGCGTGACTTGCCTGAGACAACACGAGAAGCTGTCAGGTTGCGGGTCATCAATGGATTTACTATGAACTGGCGGAAGTTAAAACAGGGGTGACGAGGAAGCGCATCGCTGCAGCGGTTCATAAACTTGAGAAGGCCCACGAAGCGATCAGGGAAGTGTATGGGCTTTGAGACTGTCGCCACTTTGTCGCCATGGAAGGACTGAATAATGTTTAAGTGTTTGTTTTTAAATGACTAAAAACCATCAAGAATATTCAAGGAAATGATTTTCACGTGTGAGGCTGCCTTTGTTGCCTTGTTAATAGCAAGACACTTTACCAGCTTCGTTCAATGAACGGAAAGGCGGCCTCTATCTCTATAGGTTATGGAAACGCGCGATATTGTCTAAGCGTTAGTGCGCAAGAGAGAATTCACCCAAGCATTCACCTTGGCTAAAAATGGCGCCAAGCTCGGTACTGGGATCAAACTGTAGCGTCGGTTGGGATAATGTTGGTAGGCGATGGAGCAAGTGCTTGAGGATAATATCCCCATTAAATTGATGAATCGCGACCTGCCAGTTGGCAAGGTTAGGGAGTGAAAAGTTAACTATCAATGGCGTTCCTTACTGTTTTGGTTGTGTTGTTAGCGGTTTTCGTTTGTGTTTGCGCACGGCGTAAATGATACCAGTGACGCAGTCTGCCGTTAGTAGCGGCCATATTTTATCTCCGTGAGTTAAATGATTATTGCTCTGCCCCCTCAGTGGTTATCCATCATGAGCCGCGCAAATGCGCCGGTCCCTTTGGAATGAGCGATCACCATCAATACAGTGATACCCACCAATGAGTAATAGCAAAAGGGGTGGTTAACGGGTTATCAATCTAGGAAAAAAGCGAAAGTGGATTACTGCAGAGAGTCTATGCGGGAAATAGCATGGTCTGTCTCGACTTTGACTTGATGTCTTTTGATGCTCCGTATCTAGAGCTTTAGCCACACTACAGCATTTTATGCGGATGTAAAGGGCTTTTTAGAAACCCGGAGCCTTTATGTTTCGTGTTCGACTCAATCGGCAATGAGCGTTTAAATGGCTTTCGAAAATTTCGAATGTTGACATATTTTCGAATATTTCAGATACTGAACAGTGCATAGGCTTATACAGCCTGAAATCAAAGCTGAGAAAAATACGATGAATATGACAACACTGCCAAGTGCCGAAGAAATCACACTGGCTAAGCTTAGTAGCCAAGCGTTATCAGCCGTTATAGAAACCAATGGTGAAGCGCAAAAAATTCATGTCGTCGATAAGTCTGGTCAGAGTCATGAAGTCACTATTCCATCAAGTGCACTAAACATGATGATTGAGGTGCTGACGCAATTAGGCCATGGTAACTCAGTGAGTATTACCCCTATCCATGCTGAGCTTACCACGCAAGAAGGGGCTGATATGCTCAATATGTCTCGTCCGACATTTATCAAGCTGCTTGATGCTAATGAGATCCCATATAGTCGTAAAGGTAACCGTAGGAAGGTGGCCTATGCCGATTTGATGGCATATAAGAATCGCTTAGAAGAGAAACGGCTAGCAGCACTTGCTGAACTATCAGCATTAGATCAAGAAATGGATATGGGGTATTGATGACATCCTATACAGTAATTTTAGACGCATGTGTTATGTACCCCGCGCCACTTCGCAGCTATCTAATGTATTTGTCCAACACGGGGTTATTTAGAGCACGATGGACAGAACAAATACATGATGAATGGATCAGAAATCTTCTCAAAAATAATCCAGATATCGACCCAGAGCGATTAGAGAGAACCAAACAGTTGATGAATGCGCATGTTCCTGACTGCTTGATTGAAGGATATGAGCCATTAATAGACGGGTTAACGTTACCTGATGTAGATGATAGACATGTCGTTGCCGCTGCTATCAAAGGTCAAGCGGAGTCTATCATCACCTTTAATCTCAAAGACTTCCCTTCAAAATTACTCGATCCGCTTGGCCTATCGGTAATCCATCCTGATGAGTTTCTCTGTGATATGTTTGAGCTAGACAGCAGTGCTTGCGTGAGAGCTGCTCAGCAACAAAAACGCGCCCTGAAAAACCCTCCCATGACTTCAGATGACTTTTTAGCCTGTTTGCAACGGCAAAAACTGCCTAGCTTTGTCTCAAAGCTAAGAAGCTTCAGCTGCATGCTTTAGTCGAGTTCGTTCATCAATATTAAGCGTCAGTGCTTGTCTAGCGTTATACCTATCACGTGCTCGTGTTGATTGCATTGGTGAATGTCGCGCTAAGGATGAAGCGACGCTATACGATTTAACATGAAGCTTTTATGAACTCCTGTCTGTCAGGGTTGCGTGCATGCTTAGATTTTATAATATACGCATATACATATGTACAGTTAATGAAGTGTAGTGAGAGAGCCTATGTTGCCTCATCAGTTTTTCAAATTATTGGCCGATGAAACACGTGTGCGGTGTTTACTGCTTATTGCCCGTGAAGGGCAGTTATGTGTGTGCGAACTGACTGAAGCGCTAGATACCTCGCAGCCAAAGATTTCACGCCACTTGGCGCAATTGCGTGCCAGCGGGGTGTTGGTTGATACGCGCCAAGGGCAGTGGGTGTTTTATCGTTTAGCTGCCGATTTACCCGGCTGGATGCGCAAACAAATTCAAGGGCTGGTGGACTCCAACTGCCTAAAAGACACTTATCAAGAAGATCTCACGCGGCTTGCCAAGATGGCGTCTCGCCCCACCTGCTGCGTGTAAGGGAGAAAGCAATGACAATTAAAGTCGGGATCAATGGGTTTGGCCGTATCGGCCGTTTGGCACTGCGGGCTGCGTTTGACTGGCCAGAGCTCGAATTTGTCCACATTAATGATGTGGCGGGAGATACGGAAACACTGGCGCATTTGCTGGAGTTTGATTCGGTACAAGGGCGTTGGCATCACGCGGTGAGTGCAGAAGGAAACCGCGTGCAGATTAACGGTCACTCACTGACGACAAGCCAAGAAAAAGCGATTGATGCAGTCGATTGGTCAGGCTGCGATGTGGTGATTGAGGCAACGGGAAAACACCTTGACGCGGATTTGCTGCAAAAATACTTGGACCAAGGCGTAAAGCGTGTGGTTGTCTCTGCGCCAGTCAAAGATGAGCGAGTGGCGAATATTGTGGTGGGAGTGAATGACGCGATATTTGATCCGAGTAAACATCGAATCGTTACCGCAGCGTCGTGTACCACGAACTGCTTGGCTCCGATTGTGAAAGTGATCCATGAAAAACTGGGAATTGCGCAGTCGACCTTCACCACCATTCATGATTTAACCAATACTCAAACGATTTTAGATGCGCCGCATAAAGACTTACGTCGTGCCCGCGCGTGCGGCATGAGCTTGATCCCGACCACCACAGGATCGGCGACCGCCATCGTGGAAATTTTCCCGGATCTAAAAGGTAAGATTAATGGCCATGCGGTGCGTGTGCCACTCGCCAATGCGTCGCTAACGGACGTGATTTTTGATGTGGAAACCGATACCACTGCTGATGAGGTGAATGCATTGTTGCAAGAGGCCGCGGATGGCGATCTCAAGGGCATTCTTGGCTTTGAGGCGCGTCCTTTAGTCTCGATTGATTACCGTGGCGATCAGCGCTCCACCATTGTCGATGGTTTATCCACCATGGTGGTGGGTAAGCGTATGGTCAAAATCTATGCGTGGTATGACAACGAAATGGGGTATGCCACGCGCACCGCTGAGTTGGTGCGCAACGTCGGCCGCGTTGATCAGTAATCGCTTTTTTATAGGGTAGCGATGCGTGCCCCGTACCGCATCGCCCTTTTTTGTATGTGAATCGATGACCACTATGTTTGCTCAATTAAGCCAATCCGTGCGCCAGTATATGCTGGTCACCTTTAACTATTGGAATTTCACCATCACCGACGGTGCACTGCGGATGCTGGTGGTGCTGTATTTTTATGAGCTGGGCTACGGCACGTTAGAAATCGCCTCGCTGTTTTTGTTTTACGAATTCTTCGGCGTGGTCACCAACCTTATCGGTGGATGGCTCGGTGCGCGTTTAGGCCTTAATCGCACCATGAATATTGGCCTTGGTATGCAAATTGTGGCGCTCGCCATGTTAGCGGTGCCAGCCGTTTGGCTCACCATTCCCTGGGTGATGACAGCTCAAGCCTTGTCTGGGATTGCGAAAGATCTGAATAAAATGAGTGCCAAAAGCGCGATTAAAACCTTGGTGCCTGACAACGCAGAGGGGGCGCTGTTTAAGTGGATTGCGATCTTGACCGGCTCGAAGAATGCACTCAAAGGTGTGGGCTTTTTTGTTGGTGGCGCATTGCTTTCTCTGATTGGCTTTCAGTACGCGGTGGCGGCGATGGCTGGCGTCTTGAGCCTCGTGTTTATCGGCAGTGTGGTGTCGCTCAATGCGGAGTTGGGAAAAGCCAAAAGTAAGCCCAAGTTTTCGGAAATTTTTTCTAAGTCTCGTAGTGTGAATATCCTCTCAGCGGCACGGATGTTCCTTTTCGGCGCGCGAGATGTGTGGTTTGTGGTGGCGTTGCCAATTTATCTTGGCACCACATTTGGTTGGAGCCACAGTGCGGTGGGCGGCTTTCTTGCCCTTTGGGTGATCGCTTACGGCATGGTGCAAGGGATTGCGCCGAAAATTACCGGGCGCCAAGCTGGCCATTCGCCGGGCGGTAAAGCGGCGTTAGGTTGGGCAGGTTTATTGGCAGTGGTGACAGGTGTTATTGCTTACGCAATTGGCGAACAGTGGTATCCGCAAGGAGTGATTATCGTTGGACTCATGGTGTTCGGAGCGATCTTTGCGATTAACTCGTCACTGCATTCTTACTTGATTGTCAGCTACGCCAAAGGCGACGGCGTGTCGCTGGATGTGGGGTTCTATTATATGGCAAACGCCATGGGACGCTTAATTGGTACTGTGTTATCCGGTTGGGTGTTCCAAGTGTGGGGGCTGGCGGCATGCCTTTGGGTGTCGTTTGGATTTCTCACCGTAACCTCGATCATTTCGCTGTGGTTACCGAACCGTCAACCACAGCCTCTGCAGCCTTCGTCATAAGCGCAGAATGAGATAAATGCCACCCAGCAGGCTGGGTGGCAATTCGGTTACCATTTAAACACGGTACTGAGGCGACGCAGCTCTTCGCCGACGGATGCCAAGTCTTGGCTGGCCACCGAGGTCTGCTCGGAGGCTTGCGAGGTTTGGTCGGCCACATCTTGAATGGTATTCATGCGTTGGCTGACATCTTCCGCCGCGTGCCCTTGCTCTTTGACGGCTTGTGCGATTTGGGTGTTCATTTCCGTGATATTGCTAATTTCTGCTGAAATAGACTCAAGGGCTTCACGAACTTGTTCGGTTTGCTCGACCACTTCTTCGACTTGTTGCTTACTTTTCACCATTTCACTCACGGCGGATTCGGCACCTGCTTTAAGGGTCTCGATCATTTTTTCAATCTCGACGGTCGATTCTTGGGTTTTCTGTGCCAGTGAACGGACTTCGTCGGCCACTACCGCAAAGCCACGACCTTGCTCACCCGCTCGGGCGGCTTCGATGGCGGCATTGAGTGCGAGTAAGTTGGTTTGATCCGAAATTCCTTTGATCACATCCAAGATAGACGCGATGTTTTCACTGTCGTCTTTCACCGTGTTAATGACCGACTCGGACTGTCCAATGGCTTCCGCTAAGGTCGAAATACCGGCGACTGTGGTGCTCACTAACGCGTTACCGCGTTGCGCTTGATCGTTCGCCTGATGGGCGGAGTCCGAGGTTGCCTCGGCTTTATGCGCCACTTCTTGTGCCGAGGCGCTCATTTGTGTTGCTGCTGCGGCCACTTGTTCAATGTCCTGTTTCTGCGTCTTCACGCCGTGGGAGGTTTCGTTGGTCAGCGAAGATAATTCCTCTGACGAGTTGGCGATGCGGGTAATGTTGTCCGACAAATCGCCAATCATGGTTTTTAGACGGGTCGACATGGTGGAAATGGATCCGAGCAGCTCACCAATTTCATCTTTCCTGTCGGTCGCAATGTTGACGCTTAAATCGCCATTGGCGATTTGTTGGCTGGCTGCCACTGCGCGCTGTAAGGGTGGCACGATCATAGCAGTCATCAGCCAAGAGACACCGATACCGATTACAACTGCGGCGACGGCTAGCACGACATTACTAACCAGTAAACTTTGCTCATTTTCAGAGAGCTCTTGTTTGCCTATATCACGGCCTTTCTCGGCGAGATCTTCCACGGCTCTCGCTTTGGTTAACATGGTGTCGTTAATTGTTTGGCTTTGTTGATATGTGCTGACGTAGGTTTGGAATGCGTTGCGATAGGACGCGATGCCTTGTCGAACGGCTGACTTGTCTATTTCATCCGGAAGGGTATCGATCAACTTGTCCATGTCGACCAAGGTTTTATTGACGGCATCCATGAACTGCGTATCGTTCGAAAGAAGAAAATTCTTCTCGGCGCGACGAGATTCGAGCATCCATTTAATTAAGCGATTTGCTTCATCGGCAATTTTCAAAGTATCGATGACCACTTCCGGCGCGCGCCCTTGGGCAAGATAACGGTTGACGCGATCCTTTTGTGTTTGGCGAATGTCTATCAGCGCTTGCTCAACCCGCCGAGCCTGATCGCGCATCCCTGTTTCCGCTTGCGCGAGCTTATCAAACTGCGCCACATACTGATCCATCGCCGCTTGGTAGGCTTTATTTTCAGTCATGATTTGCGAAAGCAGTGTGAGGATTTCTTGCTCATTGACTTTGGCGGTTGTGGTAGTTACTTGCTGATTGATGGTGTCAGTAAGTTGTTTGATTTCATCCACGTAGCTGTTATCGCGACGTAAAATATAATTCTTTTCGGTAATCCGCACTTCTTTTATGTATTTAACAATTCGATTGAGATCATCGGCAGCCGAGACATCATCATTCAGCTCATCCACACCTGTGACAGCGTTCAGCGTCACTAATGCAGTTAATAACACCAAAATACCAAATGCGATCATGAGCTTAAGCCGCACTTTAAGGTTATACATCCATTTCATTGGGCGCCTATTCAGTTAAGATCGGACCTATTTAATATAGTGGAATTTTACTAACTGGCATGTTTTCAGTCTGACAGGTCACTATGGTGCGTGCTATGGCTTATGATTTTTCGGTGGCCTCGTACTCCTTTCATTCTGCGACGATCAGCCACTTGAACAGCTTTTTCGAATAACTCCAACAAGTTGAATGGCCGACTTTCTCGTTGTGGCTTTTTATACTGCAAAGAGAAAAAGGAGGACGTATGGGAAAACTGATCGATGGTGTGTGGCACGATGTGTGGTATGACACCCAATCATCCGGCGGCCGATTTATCCGTGAAGACGCAGGGTTTCGTCATTGGATAACGCCTGATGGTGATTCAGAGTCCAGCGGGAGCGCGGGCTTTAAAGCAGAATCAGGACGTTATCATCTCTATGTCTCTTTGGCATGCCCGTGGGCGCATCGCACCCTGATTATGCGTCATTTGAAAGGGCTTGAGCCTCATATTGCTGTCACTGTGGTGGCGCCTGAGATGCTAGAACATGGCTGGACGTTTTCGAAGCCAGAGCCCTTATATGGGTTTGACTACGCGCACCAGTTGTATACCAAAGCCAAACCTGACTACACCGGACGGGTCACTGTGCCAATTTTATGGGACAAGCAAACCGAGACGATTGTCAGTAATGAATCCGCCGACATTATTCGAATGTTCAATTCGGCGTTTAATGGTATTACGGGCAATCATAACGATTATTACCCAGAAAACCTACGTGCGGCGATTGATCAGTGGAATGAATTTGTTTACCCCAATGTAAACAATGGCGTGTACAAATGTGGCTTTGCCACCGAGCAAGCGGCCTATGAAGACGCTTTTGATAAGTTATTTACTGCCTTGACGGTGTTGGATGATCATTTAAGTCGTAACCGTTATCTTGCCGGAAACCAGATCACAGAAGCCGATTGGCGTTTGTTCACCACCCTGATTCGTTTCGATTCTGTCTACGTGGGCCACTTTAAATGTAACAAGCAACGTATTGCCGATTACTGCAATTTGTTTTGCTACATGAAAGAGCTGTTTCAAGTGCCAGGGGTAGCCGAGACCGTCGATATGCAGCATATCAAAACCCATTACTATTACAGCCACGGTAATATCAATCCAACCCGAATTGTACCGAAAGGACCGGAGCAAGATTTATGGTCGCCGCATGGGCGAGCATCACTAACATGCGGGAAATAATAGGGCTGCTAACGACACAACAACGAAAAAGGGCCAGCAGATGCTGGCCCTTAAATATGGTGGTGGAGGAAGGATTCGAACCTTCGAAGGCTGAGCCGTCAGATTTACAGTCTGATCCCTTTGACCGCTCGGGAACTCCACCGGAGTGTTACTTTGTAAAGTGGTGGTGGGAGAAGGATTCGAACCTTCGAAGGCTGAGCCGTCAGATTTACAGTCTGATCCCTTTGACCGCTCGGGAAYYCCACCACGGAGTCTTGCTTTGTAAAAGTGGTGGTGGAGGAAGGATTCGAACCTTCGAAGGCTGAGCCGTCAGATTTACAGTCTGATCCCTTTGACCGCTCGGGAACTCCACCACGGAGTATTGCTCGGTAAAAATGGTGGTGGGAGAAGGATTCGAACCTTCGAAGGCTGAGCCGTCAGATTTACAGTCTGATCCCTTTGACCGCTCGGGAATCCCACCACGCGAACGGGGCGAATATTATCAAACCGATTGGTGCTGTAAAGGATTTTCTTGATCCCGTGTAGCGGTTGATGTTTTTTTCAACGCTTTACGGTGTTTTTGACCGCCAACATCGAATTTTATGCGTTTTTTGAAACCGTTGCTTATTGCCGCAGTCTCATGCCCAGTCATCGATGATGCGTGGGTAGGTCACAACCCATATATCGCAGAAAGATCAATCATAAAGCAATTATGAGTTCTGATCGAATCTCATATTTCAATGTAATAAGTATAAAAAATAGCGTCTTTACAATTCTTTAAGGACAAAAAGAAGCAGATCAGTACACTGGTGCTATTCAAATTATGAGGTGTGATGCAATGAAAAAAGGGATGCTAGTGGGCGCCGTGATATTGGGCGGCGTTGCGTTCTGGTTATGGAATGGGTCGGGGCCCACGAACGAAGATACCGTAGCCTCAGCACCGGGGGCACGATCTGTGGATGTGATGACGGCGGAAGTGGAAACCAAACCGATTGCGCCGTCGTTGTCATTGGTGGGCAATGTTAAAGCCCATCAGCAGATTGATATTGAATCAGAAGTCTCGGCGCGCATTGAAACTGTGCATGTAAAACCGGGCGAGACGGTTGAAAAAGGGGCGCCTTTGGTGACCTTTAATCGCGCCAAAGCTCAAGCCGCGGTGCTGGAGGCGTCGGCTTACCTCAATGATGAGCAGCGCAAGCTAAAGGAGTACACCAAGCTGGCGCAACGTGGTGCGTTAACGCAAACCGAGTTGGATGCGCAGCAAGCCAGTGTCAATATTGCCAAGGCCCGTTTGCAATCGGCGCAATCTGATCTAGATGATCATCGTTTAATCGCGCCTTTTTCTGGTCGCATTGGTTTGTTTGATTTAAGCGTCGGCCAGCGCGTGGATGTGGGCGAAACTCTTTTTAGTCTCGACAACCTGTCACGTATGAACCTCGATATTCAGGTGCCAGAGCAATACATCGGACTGCTTTATCCCAATATGCCAGTGGCGGTCACGTCGCAAGCCTATCCCGATGAGGCCTTTACCGGCACGGTGAGTGTGGTGGACTCTCGGGTGGATAAAGACGCGTTATCGGTCAGTGTTCGCGTCGCGCTGGATAATCCTGAACGCCAATTGCAGCCCGGTATGCTGATGGAGGCGAAACTGACTTTGCCTGAGCAATACGCGGTGATAGTGCCTGTGCAAGCTCTGCAGTATTCCGGTACGCGCCGCTATGTCTTCCGCGTTGATAACGAAGGCATTGCCCATCGTACCGAAATTACCCTTGGCGCGCGGATTGATAATCAGGTAGTGGTGAGTAAAGGACTCGAGCCGGGTCAGCACATTGTGGTGCAAGGTTTAGTGAACATGCGTGATGGGGCGCAAGTCTCGGTATTAAATGCGGAAGCGCGTAAAAACCAAGCTGATGATCAAAGCCGTGTGACTGAGACTGTTTCTGAGACGGAGGCCAGCTAATGTGGTTGTCTGATGTCTCGGTAAAACGGCCAGTGATGGCGATCGTATTGAGTTTGCTGTTATGTGTCTTTGGCGCGGTTTCTTTCTCGACCTTATCAGTGCGTGAAATGCCTGATATCGATAGCCCGGTGGTGAGTATTTACACCGGCTATTCTGGCGCCTCGGCCAGCATTATGGAAAGCCAAGTCACGCAGTTGATTGAAGATGAGCTTTCTGGCATCAGCGGCATTGAAGAGATCACCTCGGTCAGCCGCAATGGCTCATCACGGATCACGGTGGAATTTAAACTCGATCACCCGCTGACCGAGGGGGTGAGTGATGTGCGTGATGCCGTGGCGCGCGCGCAAGGGGGATTGCCTGATGATGCCAACGATCCGATTGTGTACAAAGACAACGGCACTGGTGAAGCGGCGGTCTATATCAATTTGGCCTCGTCAGAGATGGACCGCAACCAACTGACGGAATACGCCCAACGTACGCTGGAAGATAGATTCAGCTTGATCTCTGGGGTGAGCTCGGTCGATTTATACGGCGCGCTGTATAAAGTGATGTATGTGAAGCTGGATCCGACCCAAATGGCGGGGCACGGTGTCACCACCCAAGATATTCTTGACGCATTGCGGGATGAAAACTTAGAAAGTCCGGGCGGGGAAATCCGCAATGACGTGATGACCATGCCAGTACGTAGCGACCGTTTATATCGTGACGCAGAGGACTTTAAACAACTGGTGGTACGCACCACGGCGAACGGCACTGCGATTTATTTGTCGGATGTGGCGGAGGTGGCAATTGGCTCACGGAACGAAGATGCCACCTATAAAAACAATGGTATTAATAATTTAAGTTTGGCGCTGATCCCACAATCCGATGCCAATCCGCTCGATATATCCGCACGAGCGCATAAACTTGTTGATGAAATGCRGGCCTTTCTGCCCGAAGGTACGCGTCTTTGGGTGGATTACGATACCACGGTATTTATTGATCGCTCGATTGAGGAAGTGTATAGCACGCTATTTATTACTGGGGCGCTGGTGGTATTAGTGTTGTATATCTTTATTGGCCAAGCACGCGCCACCTTGATCCCTGCAGTGACTGTGCCGGTATCCTTGATTTCTGCCTTTATCGTTGCCTCAGCAATGGGCTTTTCGATTAACCTATTGACCTTAATGGCGCTCATTCTCGCGATAGGTCTGGTGGTGGATGATGCCATTGTGGTGGTCGAAAATATCTTCCACCACTTACAGCAAGGCGATCCACCCTTGGTGGCCGCTTACCGTGGTGCTCGGGAGGTGGGTTTTGCGGTGATCGCCACCACCGCGGTGTTGGTGATGGTGTTTCTCCCCATTACCTACATGGATGGCATGATTGGTAAGTTGTTCACCGAGTTTGCCGTGATGCTTGCTGTCACCGTGCTCTGTTCGTCCTTAATAGCGTTAACGCTCACGCCGGTGCTTGGCAGTAAATTACTGCGCTTAAATGTGGCATCTACTCCCGTGAACCGCGTGATCACCCGTGGGTTTGATGTGCTTGAAAGTTACTATCGCCGAGTGCTGGCGCATGTCCTGCGTTGGCGTTGGGTGGCTCCGGTAGTAATTCTGCTTTGTATTGGTGGCAGTGGCGTGCTGATGCAGCACTTACCGTCGCAATTAGTGCCACAAGAAGATCGCGGGGTGCTGCTGGCGTTTGTCCGTGGTGCGGAAGGCACGGCGTACAACCGTATGGTGGGCAATATCGAGCAAATTGAGCAGCGTTTAATGCCCTTGGTCGAGGCGGGTACTCTGAGCTCGGTTAGCTTACAAACACCAGCGTTTGGTGGCCGAGCTGGGGATCAAACAGGCTTTGTGATCATGCTATTGCCGGATTGGGATGAGCGCGATCGCTCCGCACAAGATATCTTGGCGGAAGTCCGGCAGGTGTTAAATGGTGTGCCAGATGTGCAAGTGTTCCCGTTTGCGCCTGGTTTTGGGGGCGGCAGTTCAGAGCCCGTGCAGTTTGTGTTAAGTGGTCCAGACTATCCTGAACTTCATCGCTGGGCGGAAAAATTGGGCGAAATGGGCCGCGAGGCGGGCATGATTGACAGCCCCGACTACGACTACAACCAAAACACCCCTGAGTTGGTGGTCAAAGTAGACCGTCGTCGCGCCGCTGAACTTGGGATTTCGGTGCGGGATGTTTCCGATACCTTAGAGGTGATGCTTGGTGGCCGGGCACAGACCAGCTATGTGGATCGTGGTGAAGAATACGATGTGTATGTACGCGGCGATGAAAAGGCCTTTAGCAGCAAAGGGGATCTTACCCGTATTTATATGCGCAGCCGCAGTGGCAAGTTGGTCTCGCTGGATGCAGTGACTACGGTGGAGGAAACAGCGTCCGCGCAGCGCTTGAGCCATACCAACAAGCAAAAGTCGATCACCTTATCGGCGCATTTAGGCGAGGATGTGACACTGGGTCAAGCACTCGATTATCTCGATAAAATCGCGGCTGAGAACCTGCCAGCCGATATCTCGGTGGGCTATTCAGGGGAGTCGAAAGATTTTCGTGACAACCAAACCAGTGTGCTGGTGGTGTTCGGTTTAGCGCTTTTGGTTTCGTACTTGGTGTTAGCGGCGCAATTTGAAAGCTTTATTAACCCCTTGGTGGTGATGTTGACGGTGCCCATGGGGATGCTAGGCGGCTTTTTAGGCCTGTGGCTGACCAACCAAGGGATCAATATCTACAGTCAAATTGGTTTGATTATGCTGATTGGGATGGTGACGAAAAACGGTATCTTGATCGTGGAGTTTGCTAACCAACTGCGTGACCGTGGCATTGCATTTGAAAAAGCGATTATCGATGCGTCAGTCCGTCGCTTGCGACCGATTCTGATGACGGCGTTTACCACCTTGGCAGGGATGATCCCACTGATCCTCTCCACTGGCGCGGGGGCGGAAAGTCGTATTGCGGTTGGGACAGTGATCTTCACCGGCATGGCCTTTGCGACCTTTGTTACCTTGCTGGTGATCCCTGCGATGTATCGCTTACTCTCCATTCATACTCACTCGCCTGAGTATGTGGCGCAGCAATTGGATAAGGCGCTCGCGGTGGAAACTGTGCATCGGGCCAGTCATGGTGAGTTTGATACCCATCCGCATGATGAGCCGCATAAATAACTGCTGTTGTATTCTCGATACAAAAACCGCCTCTTCATAATGAGGCGGTTTTTTATTTCTTGTCGCTGCGCTATTACGCGTTTTCGGCTTGTTTGCGTTGCAGCGCGGCTTGTACTTCTGCTTGGTTGGCGAGGTACTCATCTAAGCCACGCTGACGCAAGTGACAGGCTGGACACTCGCCACAGCCAGTGCCTTTAATGCCGTTATAGCAGGTTAGGGTATGGTCGCGTACAAAATCGAGGGCGTGATACTGGTCGGCCAGTGCCCAAGTCTCGGCTTTATTCAGCCACATCAGTGGTGTGACTAAGGCGAGTTTTCTATCCATACCGCGCTCAAGGGCTTGCTGCATTGATTGAATAAAATCGTTACGACAATCTGGGTAGCCAGAAAAGTCAGTTTCGCAGACACCGGTGATTACCGCCTCAGCGCCAATTTGATAGGCGTAGATACCCGCTAAAGTCAAAAACAAGATATTACGACCCGGCACAAAGGAATTGGGCAGGCCGTTTTCGTTCAGTGCATTGGAAACAGGAATATTGTCGCGTGTGAGCGAGCTAATCGCCAATTCATTGAGCAAACCAACATCCAGTACCTTGTGCGCACTGACGTTGCGGTTTGCAGCAATCTCTCGGGCAACATCAATTTCTTGCTTGTGGCGCTGGTTATAGTCGAACGTGAGGCAATGCACTTCGTCGTACTCTGCCTGCGCTTGAATCAAACAGGTGGTTGAATCCTGTCCTCCGCTAAATACCACAACGGCTTTTTTCATTGGTTTGTCCTTTGGCGGTGCTACTTACCCAGTGTTACACAGAGCACGGATGGTACCCCTGTGCGGTATCGACAGCAAGCCAGATGCGATGATGCAATCCGTTAGTCAGCACGCAATTTGTCCCCTCTTTGTTTGCTAAGCTACGCCTTGATAATTGATTTATAAAGGACATTCGCAAGTCATGGACGGACTTGAACCGCAAGCAATCCCCCGCCTGTGCCGCACACCTATCTCGGGTATTTTTGTTAGAGTATGTCACCCTGAGCATATCGACGCTGCCTTGATGCGAGAAAGTAAAGACAGACCGAACGGTCGGTATAATCGTCAGGGGGAAAGTGCGCTGTATTTAACCGAGAGTGCAGAGAGTGCGCGCGTAGCCATGCAAAAGTACGCCAGCCAGATCACAACGCCACGCGTGCTTGTGCGGTATCAGGTTGACCCCTGTGAGCTGGTGGATTTGCGTCATCCTGAACTCCAGCAATACAAAACCTTATCCAGCGTTGATTGGCAAGCGGCCTTAGCAAAAGGCGAATCACCATCCAGTTGGTTGGTGGCCGATACGCTGAGAAATGGTAATGAAATTGGCTTGATTGACCCGTCGCGAAAAGATCCCAGCACTTGGCATATTACCTTGTTTCGCTGGAACGCCCCAGGCGCGCCGTCTGTAACCAGAGTGGGCGAGCCTGAAGAGATTAGTTTGGAATAAAGTTACTGTTTCGCCACAAAAGCTTTTAACCCTTCGAGCGTCTCGGCTGGGATAGGGCAGCTTTTACCGGTTTTAAAATCGCAATAGACAATCAAGGCCTCGCCCTCGGCCACACAGCGTTCTTGATTGTGACTGTAGATTTCATACTTCATCGCATAGCGCTTTTCTTGAATATCCTCGACCCAAGCGACGGTGGTGATGGTATCTGGATACACCAAAGGGGCGCGATAATCGCAGCGAGTTGAGGCGACCACGGGGCCTACATGCAGCCGTTTGGCTAGCTCGAATACTTCCAGTTTTTCAAGCATCACCACACGCACATCTTCAAAATAGCGAAAGTACACGGTGTTATTGATGTGTTGCAGGGCATCCATGTCGTTCCAGACAATCGCCTGCGTATGAGAGAGCGGGTAGTTTTCTACTGGGATATTTGCCACAAGACAATCCTCCTTAATTGTGTGTCTTGATTGCACACCAAGCACAATGACAAGACAAGCCGCGCAAAGGTAAATACGGAGCTTGGTCTAACAATTACGCAACAAAATACATGAGGCGACAAAGCGGTTATCAAGAGTGTGGCGCTAATTGGTTAATGTGGCAGCAATCAGACTCTGGTATGATACGCCCCCTTTTTGGCCGTGCTTGGGCGCGGCATGATTTACTTTTGCTGTGGATACGACTTTGACTGATACCGCTTTTTCCTCGCTCGCGTTACCTGCTGATTTACTCGATAACTTGGCAACCTTGGGTTATACGCAGATGACGCCCATTCAGGCGCAGAGTTTACCGTCTGTGCTCAGTGGCAAAGACATTATTGCCCAAGCTAAAACTGGCTCGGGGAAAACGGCGGCATTTAGCTTAGGTGTGTTAGCCAAACTGAACGTAAAACGCTTTCGCGTGCAATCTTTGGTGCTGTGTCCAACCCGTGAGCTGGCCGAGCAAGTGGCGGTTGAGATGCGTAAGTTGGCGCGTGGTCGCCATAATGTCAAAGTGCTGACGCTGTGTGGCGGTGTATCGATTGGCCCACAAATTGGCTCATTGGAGCATGGTGCACACATTATTGTCGGCACTCCAGGGCGTGTGGATGACCATTTACGCAAAGGCACCTTGCGCCTTGATGATGTTGAGACCTTGGTGTTGGATGAAGCCGATCAGATGCTGGATATGGGCTTCCAAGATACCTTGGATGCCATCATTGCGCGTGTTCCTGCTCATCGCCAAACCTTGTTATTTAGCGCCACTTTCCCGCGCTCGATCAATGCGATTGCCCAGCGAGTGTTGAGCCACCCTGTCTCCGTTAAAGTGGATGAGGTGCAAACGCAAAGTACAATCACGCAACACGTTTATAAAGTCGATGACAACAAGCAGCGTTATCAAGCGTTAAAGTTACTTTTATTGCACTTTCAGCCGCAAAGCTGTGTGGTGTTCTGTACGACCAAAGCTCAAACACAACAAGTTTGCGATAACCTAGAAGATGATGGCTTTAGCGCCGTTGCCTTGCATGGCGATATTGAACAGCGTGGCCGTGAGCGCACCTTGGTAAAATTTGCCAACAAAAGTGCGTCTGTGCTGGTGGCCACTGATGTGGCCGCGCGCGGCTTAGACATTGATGACATGGATATGGTGATCAACTATCAACTCGCCCACGATCCACAAACTCATTTACACCGTGTCGGCCGTACCGGTCGCGCTGGCAAAAAAGGGGTGGCGTGTTCGCTATATAACGATGCCGAGCACTATAAGCTGGCGATGATTGGCGATCAGTATGATCGCGATTTTCTCCCCGAAGCCCTGCCGCCGCAGCATTTGCTCGACACTGCGCCTTACCGGCCTGAAATGGCAACCTTGATGATTGACTCAGGTAAAAAGCAAAAAGTACGTGCGGGTGATATTTTAGGTGCGCTGACTGGCCAAGCGGGCATTGACGGTAAGCAGGTCGGCAAAATCAATGTACTCGACAATGTGGCGTTTATTGCCGTGTCACAATCTTGCGTTAAAGCCGCATTGCGTAAACTCAATGAGGGTAAAGTTAAAGGACGCACTATTCGCGCCCGCCGGATTTAGTTTGTAAGGACATATCAAAGACATAACCAAGGAATAAGCATGACGAACAAGGATGTTGTTCTCGCGTTTTGGGAAGCCATGCAACGAAATGACTTCTCAAAAGCGAGTGAGTACTTCAGTGATGACTATCAATGCTTCTGGCCTCAGTCAGGAGAATTGATCGTTGGGCGCGATGACTTTGTCGCACTAAACACGGCCTATCCTGCAAATGGTCTATGGACATTCTCCGTTTACTCTTGTATTGCTGAAGGCGATAGGGTGGTGACAGATGTTGGAGTGACTGATGGTGTTGTTAACGATCGAGTAATTACTTTTCATACACTGAAGGCTGGTCGTATCGCGTATCAACAAGAGTTTTGGCCTGACGACATGCCAGCACCTGAATGGCGATCCAACTGGGTGAGGCGTGTTGGCAATGAATAGACAAAACCTAGCTCAAATGGGGGAGGCGTCGGTCTGCCGTTCAACGTATCAGGGTCGGGCTTGTATCACAAAAACTCATGCGACGTTAGTTGAGCGGGATTTTTACTGCTCTGTTGCGCCTTATGTCAACGCAGTCGGTGTAAACACGCCAGCCTTGTTCGAGGTGAGTGAGACGACTCTCTGTATGGAATGGATTCCACATGCGGTTTCGATAGAAGAACTTGCGCAAGATACCAATACGTTTGAGCAATTAGCTCGCCTACATGGTATCGAGCTATCAATTCAACCACACTTCAAACACCACCAATGGTCTTTAC
Organism: Salinivibrio sp. PR5; assembly: GCF_001996085.1. Classification (NCBI taxonomy): domain Bacteria; kingdom Pseudomonadati; phylum Pseudomonadota; class Gammaproteobacteria; order Vibrionales; family Vibrionaceae; genus Salinivibrio; species Salinivibrio sp. PR5. The sequence goes on along the minus strand of NZ_MUFK01000007.1, from coordinate 63,122 downwards.
CGCAAACACAATTCGCGCTTGAACAGCTCAGCTTGACTCCTGAGCTTGAAAGGATGCTGTATCAGTTACAACAGTACAGCGATGTATTGTTCACGCCCCGTTGTGTACTCTCTGGTGATACTAATCCGGGCAACTGGGGAAGACGTGAAGACGGTACATTAGTGCTGTTTGATTGGGAGCGCTTTGGGCAAGGTTCACCAGCGATTGATTTAGCTCCTTTGGTCGCGGGAATGGGAGATAAAACAGCCTATCAAGCGATTATCACTCGCTACAAAGCAGCAAATCCGAGTGTGGATAGCCATTCACTGTTTGTTGAGCTTGTCTTGGCAAAAGCATGGATAGTTGTAGAAGTCGTTAACCTATTGACCCAGCGTGGCACACCCAATCGCGACCGCTATTTGAATTGGTATAATTCAGTCTTACCGCAGTGGTTGCCTCACGCTTTCGGGTGGGCATCACTTGCGGAGTCCCTACGTTAATCTACTCTATTTCAATCGCTTAATGATAAGCGCTGCATCATACCCCGTTGGTATTGTGCGTGTTGGCATGGAGTCATAGATGAAAAAATATTTTGAGAACTTAGCCAAAGCTTTGCTCGGCCAGCCATTTGGTAGCCTTAGTTCGGGAGAACAAAAAGTTATTGAAAGCATTGCCAATAACACGGCAGTGTCTGAGAACGTCAACAAGTCCTTCCACGAAAGTTTGACCACTGGGCAAATGGTGGCGGACAAAATTGCCTCATTTGGTGGCTCTTGGTCAYTTATCGGGCTTTTCTTCGCATTCATCATTGGCTGGATTGTCGTGAATACGGTTTGGTTAGTGGGAGACACGTCATTTGATCCCTATCCCTTTATTTTGCTGAACCTTGGGTTATCCAGTCTGGCGGCTTTCCAAGCGCCGATCATCATGATGTCGCAAAACCGCCAAGCGGCAAAAGATAGGATGGAGCAAAAAGCCACCTACGAAATCAATCTAAAACTCGAGCTTGAACTAATGCGCCTGCACGACAAATTTGATGCCTTGCAGACGCGGATAGATAAAGATACGGACTAGCGCATTAATGCTTTTGTGCAGTTTATCAATCTGTCGCGTGCTCGGTCGCTTGGGTTGTACTGCTTTTCTTACCTCGTTTTTTATCCCAGACGGCGATAAAGCCAGGCAGTAACAAAGCGAGTACCGCTAACAGCATGATGGTAAGTGTTAGTGGCCTTTCCCATAGGAATGCATAGCTACCATCCGTCAGTGTTAGTGTACGGCTAAGATTTTTCTCCAATATATCGCCTAGAATAAACCCTAAAAGCATGGGAGCCATTGGAAAGTCTAGCAGTTTCAAAAAGGTGGCGATGATGGTGATGACGACCATCATTTGGATATCGAAGGCATTAAAACTGACCAGATAAACGCCCGTGATGGAGAAAAACAATATCAATGGGATTAAAATGGGGCGTGGGATCACCAACAGACGAGAGATGTAAGGGATCAGCGGTAGATTGAGAATTAACAAAACCAGATTACCGAAGTACATCGAGATAATCACGGACCAGAACACATCAGGATTGTCGATAAAAAGGCGTGGACCGGGTTGAATGCCATAAGCGATTAGTGCCCCGAGCATAATGGCGGTCGTGCCAGATCCCGGAATACCAAGCGTAAGTAGAGGAACAAAGGATCCTGTCGAGGCGGCATTGTTAGCAGACTCTGGGGCGGCAAGCCCACGCAACGCTCCGCGCCCAAATCTTTCTTTAAGTGCCTTAGGCGCAAAGTTTCTTTCCATGCCATAGCTTAAAAAGGCGGCGATCGTTGCGCCTGCGCCGGGTAATACGCCAACAAGAAAGCCAAAAAATGATGAACGACCGACGGTCGGGGCGACGTGTTTTATTTCTTCTTTGCTTAGCTTCATGCTGCCGAGTGAGGTCATATCGATCTGGGCGTCTTTTTCTTTGTGCTCCCCCCTCAGCACTGTCATCACAACTTCCGTTAATGCAAAGGTTGCCATTGCTAGTAATAAGAAGCTGATACCATCAATTAAATCGACATTTCCAAAGGTAAATCGTGGGCTGCCTGACATCACATCAATGCCAACTGTCGCGATCATCAGGCCAAAGACAGTCATCATCATGGCTTTAAGCACGCGCCCTTTACCGGAAAATGCAGCCACAGCAGTGAGTCCCAGCACCATAAGTGCAAAGTAGTCACTGGATTGAAAACTCAAAGATACTTTTGCTAGCGCAGGCGCGGCAAAGAGTAAGATGATGGCGCCGATCGTGCCACCGGTGAAAGAGGAATAGGCGGCAAGCGCCAAGGCTTTTCCAGCTTGTTTTTGTTGCGCCAATGGATAACCGTCAAACGCGGTCACAACGGTACTGGCACATCCCGGAGCGTTGATAAGAATGGAGGAAGTAGATCCGCCAAAAACGGCACCGTAGTATACGCCAGCCATCAGAATAATACCCGATGATGGATCGAGCCCGTAAGTGATCGGGATCATTAGGGCAATCGCTGAAATGGGGCCGAGTCCGGGTAACATCCCTATAAAGGTGCCGGCAAAGCAGCCAACAATTACCATGAGTAAGTTGAAGGGCATGATAGCAGTACCAAGCCCAGACATAATTCCATCAAACATCGCTTACCCTCCTTGTGCTAGGCGAAAAAGTTGACCAGGAGCTAGATAGATATCGAGCATTTGGGTCAATAAAAACCAGAAGCTGATAGCAAAAGGGACGGAGGCCAAGAGAATAACTTTGGGGCGCCGCTCACCAAGCAACCAATAACCGCCAGCAAGAAACAGCGCGGTGGATACCAAAAAACCGACCCATTTCAGTGCAAGCGAAAACGCGACCATCAATAATAAGAGTTTGCTCATGAGCCAAAAATCGTAGCCGGCTAATGAAAGCGTTGAGTGTCGACTTTTTGTGGCGGTGAGCAACTGTAGTAGCGCGAGCACACTCCCTAATACGGCAAGAAAGTTGGGGAGGGTGCGGGCATGAAAGGGCTGAAACTCATCGCCAGGAATAAGCGCTATTTGATTAGCGTAATAACCGTAAGCAAGCGAAAAGCTCAGAAATATTAGGCCGCCGATATGGTCTTTGGTTATCGTCATTGGAGCTCCCTCTCTAGATGAACCAATAAAATGGAGAAGCAGCGCGCCAAGAAGCATGGCGACGCTGCGGTAAGGCGATTACATGAAACCAAGCTCAGTCATCAAGGCGCCGATTTCTTTTTCTTGTTGTTCAAGAAAGTGCATGAATTCGTCGCCAGGCTTATAGATTTCGGTCCAGCCGTATCGATCGCGCACGGATTTCCATTCAGGTGTGTCATACATCTCACCCAGTACTTGTGCATACTCTTTCGCACGTGCTTGACTGATTTCTGGGGAGCCAAAAAAGCCACGCCAGTTGACAAACGTCGCGTCGTAGCCCAGCTCTTTGAGGGTAGGCACATTGGGTGCAACGGGAGAGCGCTCTTCCCCTGTCATCGCGAGGATACGCACTTCACCTGCTGCTGCAAGCGTCAACGCTTCACTTAAACCGGTTGAGAGCACCTGAGTTTCGCCTGATAGCAACCCTGCCATGGCTTTACCTCCGGCATCGTAGGCGAGGTATTTTACTTGTCGTGGGTCGCCGCCACCTGCTTTAAATGCGAGCGCTGCCACTAAATGATCCATACTGCCGCGCGCTGACCCACCGGCAACAGAAACGGAACGAGGATCGTTGTTGTATTGCTCCACAAGATCGGTAAAGCTTTGGTATTTTGAGTCTTTGGGTACAACGAACGCAGCATAATCACCAATAGTGGCCGCTACTGGGGTCAAATCACGAAACGATTGCGGAAAAACTTTGGCAAGAGAGCGGATCACAATCGGTGTGGAGTTAACCATTAACGTGTCGGTAGATTGCTCAGCGGTTTGGATCAGGTACGCAATGGCCTTACCTCCGCCACCGCCGGACATGTTCTCGTACGAAACCTGTTCGACAAGCTCAGATTTAGAAAGTACTTCCCCGACGCCACGTGCTGTGCTGTCCCAACCACCACCAGCGCCGCCTGGTACTAGAAAATGAATGTTGTCGACGCTCGCTTGGACGTTAATGCTTAGCGCGGCTGCTATCACACCTGCGACGATGGCTGTTGATTTACCTTTTCGATATTGCTTGAACATTGTGCTTCCTCATGTATTGATTGCTTCCTCATGAGGACTCTAATGCTGTTGTTGAGCATTTCATATATTGTAAAAATAATGTGAATAAAAAATGTTTTGGTGGTTTTGTTCATATTGTTCACTGCAATAAAAACATAACGCAGATAAACTAACAGAACATGAGAATGCTTGGGTGAAAGGAGCTCGCCACCACAATGCGTCAGTTTCTCTCATTGCGTCGCTTGAAGCTAAAGCAGCGCATGATATTGATTTTAGGTGTGATTGCCATCCTACAAACAGGGACGCTTGGCTACTTTGCTATCAATTACCTCGATAGAGTCCTTAATGAGCAAATTGGTCAGCAAGCGATGCGGGTCGCGATGACGATCGCGGCGATGCCTGATGTGGTTGAAGCCGTATCAAAAGAGAACTCAACATTTTTGCAACCTTTAAGTGTTGCTCTCGCACGTTCGGCTCAAGCACGGTTTGTCGTGTTTGGCAATGAGGTGGGGATTCGGCTTGCTCACCCTTTACCTGATCGTTTAGGGAAATCGATGGCCGATGATGACGGAGATACCAATGCCCCTGCGCTGATTCATGGTCAAGCGTACATTGCGCAAGCCGAGGGAAGTGTGGGTTGGTCTGTGCGCGGGAAAGCGCCTATTTTCAGTCCTGACGGGAAATCGATTATCGGCATTGTCTCGGTGGGGTACTTACTAGACACTGTTGATGCAATCGTCATACATCACACCAGTACAATGTTCTTCGCCATCCTCGCAGCCTTTATCTTTAGTGTTATTACCGCGATCTTATTCGCTAATCATTTTCGTCGAGCGATTTTCAATCTCGAGCCTGAGCAAATTGCGCGTCTGTTTCAGGAGCGTAATGTGACATTAGAAACTGTTCGCGAAGGGATTGTTGCGATTAACCAATCTGGATATATCACGACATTCAATCGTGCAGCCATAAAGACGCTAGCGCTGCCAGAAGACCAACTCTACATTGGTCGCCATATTACGGATGTATTACCCGATACCGGAATGGAAACTGTCCTGGCGGAGGGAGAGCCTGATTTTGATCAAGAGATTTGGCTTCATCATCACAATCTTATTGTTAACCGGATTCCATTGCGGCAAAACGGTCTCATCACGGGGGTCGTGTCTAGCTTTAGATTGAAAGACGAGGTGGATTTGGTAAGCCGTAAGCTAACGCGAATCAAACAGTATGCGGAGTCCTTGCGCAGCCAAGCACATGAGTACAACAACAAATTACATACTCTTGCTGGACTGATCCACATGGGGGCGACAAATGAGGCGTTGCGAATGATCGGCCAGGAAACCTCAGGCCACCAATCCTTTATTCAACGGGTGATGCAGGTCACTTCAGATAGCATTCTGGCGGGATGCCTGTTGGGTAAATATAATCGAGCAAGAGAGTTAGGTTTACGATTAACCGTTGATAAAGAAAGCCATATGCAGGATTTGCCAGAGGCTTTGCCGCGTGAGCAGCTGGTCAGTATTTTAGGTAACCTCGTTGATAACGCCCTAGAAGCAACGCTGGATCATTATGGGCCCGATGGCCAAGTCACACTGAGTTTTTCTGACTACGGTAAAGAGCTTATTTTCGAAGTGAATGATCAGGGGGCAGGTCTATCTCACCAACAAGCAGAGGCGATATTCACGCGTGGTTACACAACAAAAGAGACCGATGGTCATGGCATTGGCTTGGATTTAGTTCAGCGTCAAGTTGCACACCTCGGTGGTATCGTAACAGTTGAGCCGAATATGCGTGATAAGCAAGGTAGATTATCAGGAAGCCGCTTTACGGTTTATATACCTAGAGCTAAATGGCAAGAGCTCGATCAACATCCATATCAGGACAACACATGACAGAATTAATCAGTATTGTCATTGCAGAAGACGATCCGAAAATTGCAGAGATTCAGCGTCGCTTTATCGATAAAATCGAAGGGTTTGATGTAGTGGGAATTGCCCATGACTTGGATGATGCAAGAGACTTGCTTGATGTATTTCGACCTCAATTACTGCTTCTCGACAATCAGTTCCCCAAGGGCACAGGTCTGGAGTTACTGAGGGAATTGCGCGCCAAGAGTGCGCATACAGATGTGATATTGGTGACGGCAGCTAAGGAGGTAGAGACTCTTCGCACCGCCATGCACAACGGTATATTTGATTATATTTTAAAGCCCGTTGTTTTCGAGCGATTAAAAACGTCTTTAAACCAATATTCTACGCATGTTCAAAAGCTTGCAAATATGGATTCACTCATTCAAAGCCAAGTTGATGGCCTACTGGCGTCGGGCGTAAAGGAGAAGAGCGAACCTTATTCACCGCGACTACCAAAAGGCATAGACGCGATTACACTGAATAAAATTCGTGAGGTTTTAAATGCTCCCACGATAGCGCTAAATGCCGAGCAGGTTGGGCAGCAAATTGGCGCGAGCCGAACAACAGCGCGTCGTTACTTGGAATATATGGTCGGAAGAGATGAGCTTTGCGCTGAGGTGGCTTATGGTAGCGTCGGTCGCCCGGAGCGTCGCTACCACAAACCATAAGGCTGTTGTGCCTATTACCCCAACACCGTCTGCAAATCATGGGTCGCTTGGTCGAGATCCCCAATGTGCTCGCGCACCCAATCAGGGTTGTAATAGGTGTCTAGGTAGCGCTCGCCGCTGTCACATAGCAAGGTGACAATAGAGCCTTTTTCGCCGTTGGCGCGCATTTCATTTGCTAACATCAAGACGCCGTACAGGTTGGTACCGGTGGACGCGCCGGCTTTGCGGCCAAGCTGGCTTTCTAGCCAGTGAATGGTGGCGATACTGTGAGTGTCCGGCACTGTGGTCATTCTATCAATCACGCCGGGAATGAAGCTAGGCTCGACACGAGGCCGTCCAATCCCTTCAATGCGGCTGCTTTTATCGGTGGTTAATGCACTGTCGCCAGTGAGGTAGTAATCGTGAAACACCGAATGCTCAGCATCAGCCACCATCAGCTGAGTGGGTTGGCAACGATAACGAATGTAGCGGCCAATGGTCGCTGAGGTGCCACCGGTGCCCGGGCTCATCACAATCCAGCTAGGGATCGGAAAGCGCTCGTACTGCATTTGATCAAAAATGCGGTTGGCAATGTTGTTATTGCTACGCCAGTCGGTCGCGCGCTCGGCATAGGTAAACTGGTCCATGTAATGGCCATTGAGCTCCTTAGCAAGGCGACGAGACTCGGCATAGATCTGATCTGACCGCTCGACAAAGTGCGCTTCACCGCCATAAAAACGGATTTGCTCAATCTTCTTACACGCAGTGTTTTTAGGCACTACGGCAATAAAACGTAAGCCAAGCAGACGGGCAAAATACGCTTCGGAAATGGCAGTACTGCCTGACGAGCTTTCAATGATGGTGGTGTGCTCATCAATCCAACCATTACACAAGCCGTACAAAAACAAAGAACGCGCCAAGCGGTGCTTCAAGCTACCGGTTGGGTGGGTGCTTTCGTCTTTCAGATAAATATCAATGTCTGTAAAGCTAGGGAGATCGAGCTTAATTAAATGGGTATCTGCAGAGCGTTTAAAGTCGGCTTCAATCAGGCGAATCGCGTTACCGACCCAAGTATGGCAAGGATGTGAGGTTGTCATCATGCATCTCCGAATACGTAATTAGCACCAGTTTACGTAAAGTGTGGGATAAAAACCTTGCTATTTTTGCTCTATAATGCCACCAAAAGAGAAAAATAAACTCACATATAGCACTTAATGGAAATAATTTTTCATGACTGTCACTTTAGATGAGATAGATCGCACTTTACTCGCGGCTCTACAGGAAGATGCCAACTGGTCTGTGGCTGCGTTGGCCGAACGGGTGAATTTAACCACGACTCCCTGTTGGAAGCGGCTGAAACGGCTGGAATCACAAGGGGTGATCCGCGGGCGGGTGGCATTGCTTGACCCCGAAACCGTTGGCCTCGCATTTACCGCCTTCGTCCATATCAAAACCAATGACCACAGTGAGCAGTGGTACAAGACCTTTACCGAGGTGGTAACCGAGTTCCCTGAGGTGATGGAATTCTACCGTATGGCGGGAGAATATGATTACATGATGAAGGTGCAGGTGGCTGATATGACTCGATTTGATCATTTTTATAAAAAGCTGGTCAATTCTGTGCCAAGTCTGAATAATGTGACATCAACATTCGCCATGGAAGCGCTTAAGTACACCACCGCCTTACCGATCCGATAGGTCGTTCTGATGATAAAAAGGCGGGGATAAAAAGGAGACCTCATGAAGGTGTTTTGGCAGTTAGGCTGGTTTTTTAAACGTGAATGGCGTCGTTATGTCGGCGCCATGATTATTTTGGTATTTGTCTCTGTCTTCGAGCTCATTCCACCGATGGCTGTGGGCCATGTGGTCGATGGCGTGGTCGCGGGCGAGATTTCCACTGAGCTATTGATGTGGCTACTTGCGGGTATGCTGGCCATTTGGGTGGTGGTGTATGTGCTACGCATTGTGTGGCGAGTGTGGCTGTTTGGTGCTGCGGCTGAGCTTGGCACTGTGTTGCGCAACCGGCTTTATGATCATTTTACTCGTCAATCACCGCATTTTTTCCGTCGCTATCCGAGTGGCGATATCATGGCGCGTTCTACCAATGATGTAAAAGCAGTGGTAATGACCGCCGGTGAAGGGGTCCTGACCGCTGGGGATTCTATTATCACAGGTGCGGCCGTGCTCATTGTGATGGTGAGCCAAATTAGCTGGCAGCTCACACTCTTAGCCCTGTTACCGATGCCGGTAATGGCAGTACTGGTTAATCGCTTCGGTCGCCGTTTGCACCATACCTTCACCGAATCGCAAGCGGCGTTTTCTGAGCTGTCAGAGGTGAGTCAGTCCTCACTGTCGGCGGTGCGTATGGTACGTGCATTCGGCTTAGAGCAGCACCAGATGAATCAGTTTGATCAAGTTGCCGATCGTACTGGGGAGAAAAACCTCGCGGTGGCAAGGGTTGATGCGCTGTTTTCGCCGGTGATCCAAGGCACCATTGGCGCCTCGTTTTTCCTAACCGTGTCTGGCGGTGGCTACTTGGTCGCTAACGGTGAGATTTCGCTTGGGGATCTTACCGCATTTACCCTGTATCAAGGCTTGATGATTTGGCCGATGCTCGCAGTGGCGTGGCTGTTTAATATTATTGAGCGTGGGCGCGCGGCTTGGACGCGGATTGATGCGTTGCTGCAAGAGCAGCCAGACATTGTTGGCGGTGACACGCCGCTGCCTGACACCATGCAGCCGTTGACGCTGGCGATTGAGCAGTTTAAGTGGCAACCGGATGACAGTTTTGCCCTTAAAGATATCCATGTGACGCTTCCGCCTGGAGCCATGTTGGGGATTGCCGGCCCAGTCGGCAGTGGCAAATCAACCTTATTGCAATTGCTGCTTCATCTGACCCAGCTTGAAAAGGGCGATATTCGCTATGGTGATGTGTCGATAGCGGAGGCTGATTTGTCGTCATGGCGACAACGTTTCGCGGTGGTGACGCAAACGCCGTTTTTGTTTTCGCGCTCGATTGCGGAAAACATCGCCCTTGGTCGTCCGGATGCGACCCAAGCGGAAATCGAACAGGCGGCGAAACTTGCCTGCATTGATGAAGACATCCGTCAGCTGCCGCACGGGTATGAAACCGCAGTCGGTGAAAAAGGGATCACCTTATCTGGCGGTCAAAAGCAGCGGATTTCGATTGCCCGCGCTTTGTTGGTGGAAGCGGAGTGCTTGATTTTGGATGATGCCTTGTCAGCCGTTGACGGTGACACCGAGCACCGTATTTTGCAGAACCTGCAACAGCATCAGCACACCCGTACCACGATTGTGATAGCCCACCGCTTATCGGCACTCGAAAACGCCGATGAAATTGTGGTACTCAGCCACGGGCAAGTCCGAGAGCGTGGCCAGCATCGCCAATTGATTCAACAGCCAGGATGGTATCAAGAAATGCACCAATATCAGCAGTTGGAAGCGGCATTGGAAGCCGATGAGGAGCCGCGCCATGACTAAGCGAGAGATCTTATTTCGATTGCTAAGCTACATGCGCCGCGACAGGCGTCAATTTGTGATTGCCACGATTTTCTTGCTGGTGGCGGCTGTGGCCGAAGTAACAGGGCCTTATTTGGTGCAAATCTTTCTCGATAATTATGTCGCCAAAGATCATTATCCGGCGGTGATCATGTGGGCACTGGCGGTGGGTTATATCGTATCGACCATTGTCTCCGCGGGCTTTCAGTATCAGTACGAGCTGCGTTTTAACACCATGGCGGTGGCCATCATTCAACGTATTCGTAAAGCGGTGTTCGCCAACGTGATTAAACAGCCTCTGTCAGCCTTTGATTATGTGCCAATGGGGCGGATTGTATCGCGCTTGACCAATGACACCGAGTCGTTGAAAGAGCTGTATGTGTCTGTGCTTTCTACCTTTTTACGTAACATCGCACTGATTGGGGTGATGCTGGTGGCGATGCTGATGCTCAGTGTGCAACTGACAATGGTGGTGTTGGTGCTACTGCCGTGTGTGGTGCTGGTGATGGCGCGCTATCAAAAACGTTCAGCGCCTGCGTATCGTCGGGCGCGAGATCGGCTAGCAGATATCAACGGGGTGATGAATGAATCTGTGCTCGGCATGAATTTGATCCAGCTAATGCAGCAAGAACGAGCGTTCTCCTCGCGATTCAGTGATATGACGGCGGATCACCTAGATGCCATGGTGACTATTCAACGCCTGAACGGGATCTATCTTCGCCCTTTGATTGATTTATTGGCAGGGGCCGCGTTGCTGTCTTTGGTGGCTATCTTCGGTTTTAGCGGCACAGCAGTAATTGGGGTCGGGGTGCTGTACGCCTTTTTAAGCTATTTGGGGCGGATCACCGAGCCATTGATTGAAATGATGCAGCAACTGTCACTGCTTCAGCAGGCTATCTCGGCCGGTGAGCGGCTTTTCGAAATGATGGATACGCCGCCTGAGCAATATGGTCATGACACCACGCCGATCCCTGATGGTGCCATTGCACTGCAGAATGTGTCGTTTTCCTATGATGGTGAAACACCGGTGTTGTCAGACGTGAATGTAGACGTCCCGGCCGGCGGCTTTCTGGCGTTGGTGGGACATACGGGCAGCGGTAAATCAACTTTGGCGTCGTTACTGATGGGATTTTATCGCACAGGTGAGGGGACGCTGACGCTGGGTGGATTACCGATCGAAAGCTTGAGTCATCAAACCTTGCGTGAAGGCGTTGCCATGGTACAGCAAGACCCGCACATGCTGACGGGGAGTTTGCGAGAAAACATCGCGCTGGGGCAGACGCTGGACGATGAAAAAATCTGGCATGCGCTCGAACAAGTGGCGCTGGCAGATTACGTGAAAGGGTTGCCAGCGGGGCTGGATACCTTACTTGGCGAGGGCGGGATGACCTTTTCTGCCGGTCAGCGCCAGCTGTTGGCTCTGGCGCGCGTGTTAGTGCGTCAGCCGAAAATTCTGATCCTTGATGAAGCCACCGCCAATATCGACTCCGGCACCGAAGAGCTTGTGCAACAGGCGCTGAATCGGTTACGCCAACAGATGACAGTGGTGGTGATTGCGCACCGCTTATCGACCATTGCCGAGGCCGATAACATCCTCGTCTTGCATCGTGGCCGCGTGATTGAGCAAGGGCGCCATCAAAGCTTACTGCGTCAGCAAGGTCGCTACTGGCAGATGTATCAACTCCAGCAAGCCAGCGCGCATTTAGCCGCATTAGAGGAAGAGGCGCAGGTGTAGCGGTTCAGTCATGGGTGAAACAGATAAAAAGGGGCGCAATGCCCCTTATTTGTGCTGCTCAGATTCGCTCACGCTCGAGACGTTGATGGTTAGGAGAGTTTACGCATCAAGCCTTCTTGGGTCGCTGAGGCGATAAGATCGCCTTGCTGATTGAAAAGTTCGCCGCGTACAAAGCCACGCGCACCACTGGCGGAGGGGCTTTCAATCGCAAACAACAGCCACTCATCCATTCTGAACGGACGGTGGAACCACATGGAGTGATCAATGGTGGCCACTTTCATGCCCGGCGTAAGCAGCGTCACTGCGTGAGGCTGCAACGCCGTGACCAAAAAGCCCCAATCGGCGGCATAGCCAAGTAAATACTGGTGGACATGAAAATCGTCTCCCACTTCACCATTGGCGCGGATCCACAGATATTGCTTAGCCGGTGCGGCATGGGGCTTAAGTGGATTGATCACTGTGGCAGGTCGCACTTCGATCGGCTTGTCACCCCCAAACGCTTTGACCACCTTAGGTGGCAGCTTGTGGGCAATATCATTGACTAGCGACTGCTCCGAGCGCAAGGTCTCGGGCGCTGGCACGTCGGTTGGCATGGTGTTTTGATGCTCAAAGCTTTCTTCCTCCTCTTGATAAGACGCCGTCAAATAGAAGATGGGTTTGCCGTTTTGCACCGCTTTGATCCGTCGCGTACTGAAACTTTTTCCGTCTCTGAGTATCTCAACGTCGTAGATGATCGGCTGCTCAGGATCGCCTGGGCGCAGAAAATAACTGTGGAATGAATGCAAAAAGCGATCAGGGTCGACCGAGGTTTTAGAGGCCGATAGGGCCTGCCCAATGACCTGCCCACCATACACCTGTGGCAGTCCAAGGTTTTCACTTTGACCTCGGTAAAGGCCTGTATCTAACCGCTCAAGCTGCAGTAATTGTAAGAGTTCTGTCAGTGGTTGGCTCATAAGTCCTTGATACGTGCTATGCTTCCAGTGTTATTGATCAAGCTATCATAACCTTAGCGTTTTTGCCGCATTCAAACGCGTACCAGTGAGGATTCTTTAATGAAGAAACTATCGTTTCTGTTGTTCGCCTTATTCACTGCCCTAGTGTTTACTGCCTGTTCAGGGAATAGTCAACCTAATGATTTAGCAAGTGTTTCCGGCACTTTAGTGTATCGTGAGAGACTTGCTTTACCTGAGAATGCCAGCGTCACGGTCCGTTTGGTAGAAATGAAAAAAATGGGTTCACCCGGTAAAGAGATTAGCCGGCAATCATTCGTAACCGAAGGCCAGCAAGTGCCTATTCACTTTTCACTGAATTACGATCCGAGCCAAATTTCTCCAACACACACATACGTCGTCACGGCACAAATTGATGTGAACGAACGCCCGCTGTTTATCACCAATACCATCAATAAGGTGATCACGGATACGAATCATACCTTTGATCCCATCCTCACACTGGTGCGAGTCGGCAACTAATCACTACACTGAGAAGAGTCAGTGGAGCACAAGGAGTGTGCATGCGGATCTCTTCTTTGCTTTGGCCTGCACTGCTCGTCGCCATTGCAGCGGCAGCCAGTTTGGTCTCCGGTTTTTCGTTATCCAGTTGGGCGATTTTCGTCCCGGCTGTATTTTTCTTTTACCCCGAGACACTCACGAGTTGGTTACTTACGTTGGCGATGGGGGCGTTTGCCTATGCCATGCCCCAGCTGCCTGCATTGCTCAGTGCAACCAGTTTACTGATGCTGCCCGCCTTGTCATTGTTGATGAACCCCTTGCGGCATCTACATGTCAAACTACTGCTGGGCTCAGTGATGATTGCGATGCTGACTGGTATTATGGCGCTGCAATCGGAGGCAAAACTCGCCGGTTCACCTTGGGTATTCACTGTCTTGCTGCTGGGATTAGTCGTGGCATGGGGCGCGCTACAGCAATGGCGCTCGTACATGCCACCTCGGCAAAGTGCATGGCTTTTGCTACCAGTGCTTGCCGTGCTGCTTGGTTGGCCGACTGCGCTTTGGTGTGTTTCGATTGTGGTGGTGATCTGGTTATTGCAGTGGATAGGGCTGACGCCACGGTTTGCCTCCTCGCGTCCCATCGCTTTACATGTCTTACCTTGCGTTCCTTTTTTGGTGATCACGCTAGTGACACCCTCACAACTTACCATGTCGCTTTTGGTCGCGTGGGCAACGATGCTAGCGGCAATTTGGATCGGGGAATACTTGTTTTTGGAAGAGCCGGACGACTGACTGGGTGGATATTGCTCATAAGATCAACAGTTAAGCGGCGAAGCTATCAATCCTCCTTGCATTGCATCCAGCCATGCCACATAATGCCCCGCAGTTAAGCAAGCTTAACGACATATCGATGGAGGCCTTCTTGGTTCTCCCGCAACACTATCTTGTGTACTGGGTCAGGTCCGGAAGGAAGCAGCCCGCGCTTGGGACGTGTGTGCCGGGATGCAGCTGGGGAGGCCTCCGCCCTTTCTGCTCTTCGCTTTTCTCTTATTCTTCGTCGCGTACCCTTCAATCCATTTGTGCGATACGCTTCATTGATAACGTTGATGTTGACACTCGGGTGACACAGCCCCTTACCGCTTAGCTATGATTTAATCATTAGTCGCAATGATAGGTCTGGGGAGAATCGATTGGGTTTTCGAGCGTTAGCCGCGTTACTGTTCGCTTTACTAAGCAGTCAAGTGGCGGCTAGTGAGCTGCAAACGCAACTCAAAGGCTTTTATGATGAAGCGTGGCAGGCCGGTCAATTGGTGGTGGCTCAGCCCTCGCTCAATGCTTACTCGCAAAACTTGCTGCAAAGCCAAGCGCAATACCCTGACTTTACCCATTTTGACTGGCAAGATCTGGTTGCACTGCATCAGGTGACGCAGCGGTGTCAAGCCAACCCCCGCATTGTAGACCCTCAGTTATTGATTGCGCAGCGCTTTGAACTCGCATTGTGCAACGGTAAATCGTTACCGCCAGCATGGTTTGTGGAAAACCCGTTACTGCACCCGGCGGGAGGCAGTTATGCGGACCGTTATCTTGCCGCCTATCCGATGGCATCGCCGCCACCTGAAATTATCCAACGGCTGACACTCGATAACGCACAGCATCCCCTACACCAGTCATTGAGTGACCTAAGTGCGCAAGGGCGTGACGCGTTACTGAGTGGCTATCGTGCCTATCTAGATAATCACCAGTTGTGGTTGAATGGCGAATTGGGGTGGAAGGTATTGCCTCAATCTGTGTGGTCGCCGATTGCAGAACGTTATCGACTCAGTTTGTCGACTGAGTCGACCGGCTGTGACTATCGCTATGGCAATATTTGCAACCAACTTCACCCGGCTTATCAAGGTGTATTTACCGCGATACTCGTGCTGGTCTGTATTGCTTTAGTGATCGGGCTGGCGCGTAGTGTGTATGATCGTTATCAACAGCGTCGAGAGCGACAATTTATACTTCAACTGCTAACGCATGAGTTACGCACGCCAATTGCCAGCTTGGGGTTAACCGTCGAAATGCTGCGCAATCAATTCGACCAACTCAGCGAAGATGCGCAAGATGTATTGTGGCGATTGTTGGCTGATCATCAAAGGTTGAGTCAATTGACCGAAACCAGCAAAGGCTACTTGAGTACGGATAAGAGTGAACAGTTTAAGACTCAAACGGCATCGCTGTCTGATTGGCTCGATCACGTGTGTGACCCCTTTGATATTGACTATACCCTCGAGGACGATCGCACGCTGACGTTACCCTTCTATTGGTTATCGATTTGCTTGGAAAACTTGATTAAAAACGCGCACCAACATGGTGGGGAAACCGTATGGATTCGTGTGTGTGTGGGAAAACGTGTCCGTGTTTGTGTTTACGATGATGGCGTGTTTCCGTCATGGTGGCAGCGATTATGGCGGCGCTGTCAAGCGCCAACCTCGGAACACAATATGGGCATTGGATTGTTCTTGGTGGCGCGTTTAATGCGTCAAATGGGCGGAAAGCTATTGATAAAACGGCATCCGACTTGCTGTATCTTGGAGTTACCCCAATGAGCCACTTATTATTGATTGAAGACGATAAATTATTGGGTGAGGGCCTACGTCAGTTTTTAGAAACGCAAGGTTTTAACTGTACTTGGTTGATGGAAAGCGCAAAGGTTGAGAAGCATTGGTATCACGCGGACTTAGTGATCTTGGATCGTCAATTGGCAGACGGCGACAGCTTGGCGCATCTCCCTACTTGGCTGGCATTGAAAGCGTTACCTGTCATTGTATTAACCGCTAAAATTGAAGTGGAGCAACGGGTTGAAGGTTTGATGGCGGGCGCTAAAGACTATGTGGTCAAGCCATTTGCACATCAGGAACTGTTGGCCCGTATTTATGCCCAGCTTCGTCCCTTAGGAGAGAGTCAACTGCTGTATGGCAGCATCAAGGTCGAGCCCGGTTCACGCGCGGTATATTGGCAAAATGAAGCGGTCACGCTAAAACCCAAAGAGTTTGATTTATTATTGTTGCTTTTACAAAACCAAGGTCGGGTGTTTCACCGCGAGGAGCTGCTTAATAAAATCTGGGGTTATCAAGCCTTTCCGACAACTCGAACCGTGGATAATCATGTCTTGCGTTTACGGCAAAAACTCCCTGATCTTGCCATCGAAACTCACCGTGGGGTGGGGTATAGGTTGATAGCACAATGATGTGGCACCGTATCGGTATCGCAGCCCTTTGGGGCTTGACTAGTATCAGCGCGCAGGCTGAACAATCTTGGTTTATGGACACGCCCATGCGCGAGGCTTATCAGGCGCTGTTGGTCGAACAGCCCACATTGGCTTGGCAAGAGTTGATGTTTGCGCTGACGCAAGCGCCCGTTGACGAGTCGCACTGGGCGGCACTAAAACACGCCATTATTAATCAAACTGATTGCGGACAGCGTTTGACCAAACCTAACGGCAAAGGGATCCCTCATGGTTTGACCATCTCTTTTGTGCGATGGTCAGGGACGTCAAGTATTGGTTATGAGATCAAAATCTCCGCTCAACAGATCGAACATGACACCTTACTGACAGTCACTAACCCAGCAGGAGAGGTTGTGCTCAGTGAGAACTTAGATGCTAACAAAGGGTATCAAGAAATAGAGTCAGGGCAGTTATTTACTCCAATTACCCCTGGTATTTATGAATTAAGAACGGGGGGACATCGTTATAGCTTGGTCATTTATGGAATGCCGCGTCGGCCTTGGATTCAATTGACAGACTACCCTGACCAAAAGTTAATCGTGGATTTACCTCAAACACCGTCAAATTGCTTAGCGGCAGCGGCAAACTGGTTATGGCTTGACAACGAGTATCGTTGGATAGAGCAGACACCCATCAACCTGTTTGAAGGCACGAAAAGTTCAACTTCATCTGCTGTGGTTAAACTTCCGTTAACATCGCCTTCTGACACTGCACATTTAAGTGCAACTGTCAGCCATTTTGAATATCAAGGGGCGATCAAAGTGAGGTATATCGAATGGATAGCGTTACCACTCAGTCCGGGCGGTACTATGGAGTAATTAGGCCTCCTGCTGATATTCACTGCTAACCACAAACGTTACCGACCAACCAGTCGGTATGTCGGATATCACTGTGCCCGCAAAAGGCTTGGTGGCGCAGTTGAGTGATGGAACGCAAGTGGTTTGGTCTGTGTCTGAGTAGGGTTAAGGTGCGCTAACAGTATATAAAAAAGCCCGCATTCACGCGGGCTATACTAAATCGTACTGATTCATGATTAGTTTAAGTAAGCGTTGAGCATCCACATCAGTTTTTCCTGCTCGCGGATGTAATCACTCATTAGCGCAGATGTCCCTTCATCGCCTGCATCACCAGCAAGGTTCATGATGTCGCGCTGCAGGGCGATCAAAACACTGAAGCCTTCAACCAGTGCGCGGACACCAGCTTGGCCATTCGCTTCAGGATCGTGCTCTTTGATCTCACTGACTTTCAAATACTCGCTAAAGCGGTGCTCAGCAGTACCACCGATAGTGAGAATACGTTCAGCGACTTCATCAATCTTGGTTTGAAGATCGGTGTAAATTTCTTCAAATTTAGTGTGCAATTCGAAAAAGTCGTTACCTTTGATGTTCCAGTGAAAGCCACGCACATTGGTGTAAAGCACTTGATAGTTCGCCAATAGTGTGTCCAAACGCGCGCCTAGCTCGGCGGCTTTGCTGCTGTCTAGTCCAATCAATGCTGCTTGTTTACTCATCTAATGCCTCCTTAGTGGCAAAATCAATGTGTTTGACGTCTACAGATAGCAAACGCCAAGCACTGGAAACGGTGTCGCTTCAAATGATGGAAATAGGATAACTACCCGATATCAAAAAAGAAAATGGGTTAAACCTATATAGCTGATAGGGCGTGCCTATGATGTGATCGACGTAGCGTCGTGGACCATAAAGTGATCGGGCAGGGTATCGAGTCCAGCAATGAGCGCATCCAAACACCGTTGGTCGATTGCCGTATCCACCTCTTCGCGCATGATACTCAGCGCCTTATCCACGGGAATAGGACCACGATACGGCCGCTCTGCAGTGATGGCGTCGAATATATCCGCGGTAGTAATGATGCGTGTTAGAAGTGATATATCCTCGCCCTGTACTCCATCGGGGTAACCGGTACCATCGAGCTTCTCATGGTGCGCGCTCGCGAATTGGGCGAGATCGTGGAATTGCTGGATCTTCGAGAGAATCGTTTTACTCAATGCGGCATGTTGCTTGACCTGCTCCCACTCGTCGTCGTCAAGTTTACCGGGTTTATCAAGAATATCGTTGCTAACACCCAGTTTACCGACGTCATGGAGCAACGCGCCGCGCTTGAGCCACTTTTTGTCCTGCTCGCTCACGCCAAGCTCGTCTGCGATCAAGCTTGCATACACAGCTACTCGCTCGCTATGGCCGGACGTGAACGGGCTCTTGGCATCGACAATACGGCCAAAGGCAGCGGCTATCGCATCAAGGTAGTTGTCATCCACCCACACCGTTGCGGTAGCAGGAGCCATCGATAGAACGTGTTCTCTCAGTTGGGAGGCATCAAGGTGCTGCCAAAAGTGGGGGGCGTTAGCGCATTCGATAAATGTATCCACGAGGTGGGGGTCAAACCAAGTTCCTCGCCGCGCTTTGATTTCTTGTAGTGCCGCTTCAATGCCGGATTCGGTGCGGAAAACATCAATAACTTGGGTCATCAAAGCGATACGTGCATAAAGAGGGATCGCGTCACCGCGTAAACCGTCAGGGCGTCCGCCTCCATCATAGTGTTCGTCTAGAGCGTAAACCGCGTTGGCAACTGCCTCGCTAAACCTTAGTTCACGCACGATTTCTGCACCACGCGTACAACGGGTTTCAATCAGCTCTTGGGCATACATATCCCCGTTTCGTATGATATCTAACGTCGTGGAAAGCTTTTCCATGAAGCTCCGTTTAACACCGGTATTTTTGAGCACGAAATTGAGCACGCTAGATAAACTGCCATCGACAATTTTATAGCGTTTCTTAAAGGATAAATCGTTAGTGAGATAAAGCTCGCAGATCCGTGCGGCATTGCTACTGCACCCCGCATCTTTTAACAGCAAGGCATAGAAAAGATCGTGACGCTGCTGGGGCGAAAAATCGAGCGCATCGGCCAGCTTCATGCCCATCCAAGCACAACGCATACAGTGCTCGGGAGGTTGACCTTCGGTCATGTCGAGCGCCGTACTTAGCGCGACAATGAGCTCCGATAGTCGTAACTCGGACGATGGCTGGCAAGGTATATCTGGCA
This sequence comes from Salinivibrio sp. PR5, assembly GCF_001996085.1. Classification (NCBI taxonomy): domain Bacteria; kingdom Pseudomonadati; phylum Pseudomonadota; class Gammaproteobacteria; order Vibrionales; family Vibrionaceae; genus Salinivibrio; species Salinivibrio sp. PR5. Next base: position 43,401 of record NZ_MUFK01000007.1, on the reverse strand, counting down.
CGCTAATCTCATCTGATTGTTGACGCATAATCCAATGGCTCGGTGTTAGGTTATTAGTTATCTATACGGCCGTTGACGATGTGTATTTTATTCAGTGAGTCAGTCCTCGAACCGTATCCGAGACTTCTTGCGCACCGGCATGGATATCTTTCATCACTTCATCCACCGCCGTGACTTTTTCTTGTCCGAGCGTGGACTGTTCACTTACTCTTTCCATCGCCTCACTGACCCCCTTAATCAGTTGCAGGTTTTCATCAACCACATCCGCGATTTCGGTGGTCGATTTACTGGTTCGCTGTGATAAACCGCGTACTTCATCTGCCACGACCGCAAAACCACGTCCCTGTTCACCGGCTCGAGCAGCCTCAATAGCGGCATTCAATGCGAGCAAATTGGTTTGCTCGGCAATTTGTTTGATGGTGGTGACGATGTTTTCAATGCTTTGCGCATGTTGGTTCAGCTGATTGACCTGGTTGGAGGCTTCTATTGCTTGTTCAGAAACGTTTTGCGATAGCTGCACCGCTTCTTGCAATAGCACGCTACCGCTTTCACTGTCTTTTAGCGTTTGCTCAGACGACGCTTGAGCCAGTTCAGCTGCATGATTCACAGCCTGATTTTTCTTGACGGTATCTGTGATGTTAGTAGCAAATTTAATCACTTTCACTACTCGTCCATTGGCATCGAACACAGGGTTGTACGTGGCTTCTAGCCATACCTCATTGCCGTATTTATCGCGGCGTAAATATTGTCCTGCGGTGAATTGACCGTCTGCCAGTGATTGCCAAAAGTGGGGGAGCTCATCGTAGAAGTCTTGGTCGCAAAAAATACGGTGATGCTGACCGATAATCTCACTGTCTTTATAGTGGACCGTACAAAGAAAATTTTTGTTGGCGCGAATGATGGTGCCATCGGGTTCAAATTCTATTACAGCCAATGAGCGATCGATGGCTTCTAATATTGCGTCTTGACGCTTTGATTGTTGGTATCGCTGGGTAACGTCAGCGGCAAGTTTACGTATCTTGGTGACTTTCCCATTTTCATCTTTGATGGGCACATAGGTCGCTTCCATCCAGATTTCATGCCCCTCTTTGTGGCGGCGTCTAAACACGCCTTGCTGAGATTTTCCTTGCGCCAGTGCTTGCCAGAATTGGCGATATTCTGACGAGTTTGCCGTGTCCTCAAAACAGACTGCGCGGTGATGCTGACCGATTACCTCGTCTCGCTGGTAACCGATAATGGCAAGTAAACGATCATTCACATCGATGACCGTCCCGTCTGGCGTAAATAAAATTGAGGCAATGTATTGTTGGAGAGCATTAAGCTCCGCTTGAAGCTCTGCGTTTTCTTTCTGGCAAGCGTCTAGCGCGCGTTGAGTCTTTTTGAACATAACTACTTACTTCCCGTTGTCCAAACCCGCGGAGTCATTACCTTTTTATAGACTCCACATATGCTCGTAAAAGTGTAGATGTCCGAGTAAGGCTAGGCGCAGTTTTTCCAGAAAATTATTCATCGCTCATAATGATAGATACCTTATTTGTTGGTGATTCAAATGACTACCGTTGTTTATAAATCTATCAAATATGTATCTGAGTATGTCATCGCTCTTTCGCTGTGCGGCGAAAGCGCTTAACCTATGCAGTCTTAGTCGATTCACCTTCCCGCAAATGTAACGTATTCACAACTATCCTTCATTCCTTGTTACAAATCGACTTTTTTATTTTCAATAATTTTTGAAAATTCGAAATATTCATTGATCCTCAGCAAAGAAACTCCGTATCATTCCCCAGAAGCACTGTGAGGGAGATCAAGATGGAGCTGTCGCAAGAGCTAAGAAATGTGGTGATGCATTTCGGCGAAATGGGAAGTCGGTGGGGATTTAACCGCTCGGTCGGCGAAATGCTGGCACTGATTGTGTTGAGTGAAAAACCGTTAAGTGCCGATGATATTGTGTCGGCGCTCAATATATCTCGTGGCAATGTCAGCATGGCAACCAAAGAATTGCACGGCTGGAACTTGATTCGCTCACAGCGTACCCCCGGAGATAGAAAGGATTACTTTGTGCCTAACGGCACCATCTGGGAGTTGGCGCAGCAGGTACTCGCGGAGAGGAAGAAGCGAGAGGTGGATCCCACCTTATCTATGCTGCGTGCACACTTTATGCGAAGTGAAGATGACGCTGAGAGTCATTCGGTTAAGCAGTTGCATGAGATCCACGATCTTCTCGAGCTGTTTAACCATTGGTTTGACGATGTTCAGCAAATGAAACCTGAGCATTTGAAGAACCTGATGAAACTGGGCAGCAGTGTCGGCAAGCTTCTCGAGCTGTCTGGCAAGTTGTTTCACAGTAAGTCCAACGAACAATCGGGCAGTTAAACTCCTGAGGGTAATGTCATGTTAGATACCTTAATGTTGTCGCGGATCCAATTTGCGGCCAACATCAGCTTTCACATCCTTTTTCCCACTATAACGATCGCCTTAGGGTGGATGCTGGTGTTTTTCAAGTTCAGATACAACCGTACTGGTGAGCAGATCTGGCTAGATACCTACTATTTCTGGGTCAAAGTGTTTGCGTTGACCTTCGCGCTGGGCGTAGTGTCCGGCATCACGATGAGCTTCCAATTCGGGACCAACTGGCCCGGATTTATGGAGAAAGTCGGCAACATCGCTGGCCCATTATTGGGTTATGAAGTGATGACGGCATTTTTCATGGAAGCCACCTTCCTTGGCATTATGTTGTTTGGTAAGAACCGTGTGCCGAATTGGGTTCATACCCTCGCAACCCTGCTCGTGGCGATTGGTACCACCATTTCTGCATTCTGGATTTTGGTGCTCAATAGCTGGATGCATACCCCAATCGGTTTTGAAATCATTGATGGTGTGGTGCATCCAACCAGCTGGCTTGAAGTGATTTTCAATCCGTCGATGCCGTATCGCTTAAGCCATATGTTATTAGCGTCTGGTTTGACCGCTTCTTTCTTAATCGCGGGGATCTCTGCTTATCAGAAATTAAAGTCACCGACCTCAGGCGTATCAGACAAGCCTTTAAAAGTAGGTATTACCGCTGCAGCAATTCTGATCCCATTGCAGGTGCTTGTTGGTGACATGCACGGCCTAAACACACTCGAGCATCAGCCACAAAAAATCGCGGCGATGGAAGGTGTGTGGGAAACCGAGCAGGGCGCGCCTTTGCTGCTGTTTGCGGTACCAAACGAAGAAACACGCTCTAACGACTTTGAAGTGGGGATCCCGAATCTGGCAAGCCTAATTTTGACTCACAAACTCGACGGTGAGATCAAAGGCTTAGAAAGCTTTGAGTATCATCCGCCGGTGAAGCCATTGTTCTTCGGCTTCCGCATTATGGTCGGAGTGGGTGTGCTTATGCTGGTGGTGAGCTGGTTTACCGCTTATCGCGTATGGCGTAATCAACCGATGCCGAAGTGGCATCTGATGGGCCTAGTCGCCATGACATTCTCGGGCTGGGTAGCCACGCTTTCAGGCTGGTATGTCACAGAGATCGGTCGTCAGCCTTGGCTGGTTCAGGGGGTGCTAAAAACCGCGGATGCGGTGACACCCGTGGCAAGCTCGCATGTCGGCATTACGTTAACTATCTACCTTACGCTCTACGCGGTGTTGATGGTGGCGTATATCCGTACCTTGTTCTTCTTAGCCAAAAAACGTCTGCCCGAGTACCAGTCAGACAACCACGCTCAGCCGAATAAAGAGGTGAACGCATGAGCATAACTCCTTATCTGCCTGAAATTTATCTGCTGCTGTTTGGCTTCTCGGTATTTATGTATGCCGTGCTCGATGGCTACGACCTTGGAGTGGGGATGCTGTTGCCGAGCTGCAACCAAGCGCAGCGAGACCGTATGATTGCATCGATTGGCCCATTCTGGGATGCGAACGAGACGTGGTTGGTACTGGCGGTAGGTTTGTTGTTGATTGCCTTCCCTGCGGCACACAGCATGATTTTGACCGAGTTGTATTTGCCTACGTCCGTGATGCTGGCGGGTCTTATTCTACGTGGTGTGTCGTTTGATTTTCGTGCCAAAGTGAAACCAGAGCGCAAAGACCTTTGGGATCGCTGCTTTAAAGCGGGCTCGTTTATCGCGTCGATGACACAAGGCTACATGATTGGCCGCTATGTACTGGCGTTTGATGACAGCACAGGTGCATATTTGTTTGCACTGTTAAGTGGCCTCTGTGTGACCGCCGCCTACATCTATATTGGTGGGACTTGGCTGGTGATGAAAACGGAAGGGGACTTGCAAAAGCGCGCGGCGAAATGGTCTCGCCGCGGTGGCTGGCTTGCGGCGCTTGGCGTATTAGCTATCAGTATTGTCAATCCGCTGGTGAGTGAGACAGTAGCCGAGCGTTGGTTTGGCTTCCCTGAGATTTTATTACTGGCACCCGTGCCACTGGTGTGTCTTGCCATTATGTTGCTGGTAGACCGCTATCTGCGCCACGTGCCGGTCGAAAATGATGTGGGTTATCAGTTCCCATTCATTGGCGCGATCATTTTGTTTGCAATGAGCTTCTTTGGCTTAGCATACAGCTTCTTCCCTGACATTATCCCCGGCGTGATGACGGCGAAAGAGGCGGCGAGTGCCACTGGTACCCTGTTGATTGTCGGTTACGGTGCGATGTTCGTGCTACCGATGATCTTCTTATACACCCTCTTTGTGTACCGTGTCTTCTCAGGAAAAGCCACCGAGCTTAACTACGAGTAAGCCATACGTAACACACCCCTAATCGATGAGCCCAGCGATAGACGCTGGGCTTTTTTTTGCTCGGCGTTTGAGTGTGATAGCGATGGTATGCCCGTCACGATAAAACGGTTAGCGACAACCAGCCTTTTTGTGCAATCTTTCGGGCCCTAAATATTTGTCGAGCGAAAGGTTATATCTCGTTATAGTTTGTGCTTCTCGACGCTCTAGCTGGAGTGGCCCATCATGGTTTGTGATCAGCTGATGCGTGCTTTCAGACTGGCGTTCCCCCTCTTTTTGTAGATAACGTCGGTTAAATTGTGCGTTTTGTCGCTCATTTTCGCATTTTTGGCTCAGCGTTGAGCGTGTTTTGAATCCTTGACTCGCGGTTGGTTTCGGCCAGCATTGAGTGAAAATGAATCCTTATTCCCCTTACTATTTCCTGCGCCACCATAGCTTTGTGGTGGAATTTCGACCGATTTGTTCACAAATACTGCTATCAGCACAAAAGATTTGATCTGGAACAAACCTTTTTGAAATTGACCTAAATCATTGTTGTAGTTGTATGTTTCTGTTTTTTGAGGGTTGGTCGTGTAGCGATTTGGTTAAAAAATCTATTTGAGATCTAAATATTAGCGTGTAAGATTATATTTAACTAATCGTTCAATTAAAAACGAATGGGAGCAACAATGCCTAAGGTAGGGATGCCGGAAGTACGTAAACCGCAGCTCGTTAAAGCCACCATGACTGTGATTGGTCGCGTTGGTCTACATGCGGCAAGTATCTCTTTGATTAGTAAGGAAGCCGGCGTATCAACAGGCATTATCAACCACTATTTTGGTGGTAAGCATGGTTTGCTGGAAGAAACAATGCGCGTGGTATTGCGCGAGCTTTCAGCCACTGTCATTAACACGTTGCGTGGGATCCCTCGTCATCACCACCAAGCGCGTATTAATGCGATCATTAACGCGAACTTTGAAGGTTTTCAGGCCCAATCCGATGTGGTGAAAACTTGGCTCGCGTTCWGGTCATATGCCATGCATGACAATGAGTTACATCGTTTACAGCGCGTGAACGAGAAGCGCTTGCTGTCGCATTTGCGTATTGAGCTTAAAGCGCTATTGCCGGTCGAGCAGGCTGTCATGGTTGCTCAGGGGATTGCAGCATTGATTGATGGTATTTGGTTGCGCGGTGCATTGAACCCTAAAGGTATTGATGCCAATAACGCTCGCACCATTATCAATGACTATTTAGATAAGCAACTGACCTTTTATGGTCGTCCTCAGGGCTAACCCGGGATAGCAGCTGACATGCACACACGAACAGAAAAGAATTCAGGATTAATCATGGACGCGAAAACGCTTTTTATTAATGGTCAGTTAACTGACGTATCCAGTGGTGAATACTTTGCCACCGTGAACCCTGCAACGGGTGAAACACTGGCACAGATCGGCCAAGCTTCTGCAGACGATGTGCAGAAAGCGATTGATGCCGCAAAAGAAGGCTTTGCCGTTTGGTCTCGCATGACCGCGATGGAGCGTAGCCGAATTCTATTGAAGGCGGTTGCTTTGTTGCGTGAGCGCAATGATGAACTGGCGAAACTGGAAGTCCTTGATACGGGTAAGCCGTTGCAAGAAGCGATTGAGGTTGATGTGGTAACCGGTGCTGATGCGATTGAATATTTCGCCAATCTGGTGCCATCCATGCAAGGTGAGCAGCAACCGCTGTCTGACAACCAATTCTTCTACACCCGTCGTGAGCCACTTGGCGTGTGTGCAGGCATTGGTGCGTGGAACTATCCGATTCAAATTGCGATGTGGAAATCAGCGCCAGCATTGGCGGCAGGCAATGCCATGGTATTCAAGCCATCGGAAGAAACCCCGCTTACAGCCCTTAAGTTGGCAGAGATCTTCACTGAGGCCGGTATGCCTGACGGCGTATTCAATGTGGTGCAAGGTGATTATCGTGTTGGCCAAATGCTGACAGCACACCCAGAGATTGCCAAAGTTTCTTTCACCGGTGAAGTCGGTACCGGTAAGACCGTGATGGGTGATGCCGCGAAGACCCTGAAATCAGTCACCATGGAACTGGGTGGTAAGTCACCGTGTATCGTGTTTGATGATGCGGATTTAGACAATGCGGTATCTGCGGCTATGGTCGCCAACTTCTATACCCAAGGTGAGGTATGTACACACGGTACCCGTGTCTTTGTTCACGACAGCATTTATGACGCGTTTGTCGAGCAGCTGAAATCGCGCACCGAGAAACTGGTCGTCGGCGATCCAATGGATATGAACACCCAAGTTGGTGCATTGATTTCAACCGAGCATCTTGAAAAAGTGATGACGGCCATTCAAGGCGCGAAAGCAAGTGGTGCCACCCTGCTAACCGGCGGCGAACGCTTAATGGAGAATGGCCTCGACAAAGGTAACTTTGTGGCCCCGACCATCTTCACCGATTGTGATGACAGCATGGCGCATGTGCGCGACGAGATCTTTGGCCCTGTTATGTCAGTGTTGCGTTTCTCAGACGAGGAAGAGGTCATTCGTCGTGCCAACAATACCCATTATGGGTTGGCTGCGGGCATCTTTACCCAAAACCTGTCGCGTGCGCATCGCGTGATCCATCAGCTTGAAGCCGGTATTTGTTGGGTGAACACCTGGGGTGATTCGCCAGCAGAAATGCCTGTCGGTGGCTACAAGCAATCAGGCATCGGCCGTGAGAATGGTGTCGAGACCCTGACTCACTATACCCAAACCAAGAGTGTACTGATTGAGCTAGGCGATTTCGCTAGCCCATACGCCTAACCTCAGTTAACGGAGCGACCAATATGTCACAACGCTACGATTATATTATCGTCGGCGCGGGTTCGGCCGGCTGTGTGCTGGCGGATCGGCTCACCGAGTCCGGCGAACATCAAGTGCTATTGCTTGAAGCCGGTGGCACCGATAAAAGCATTTTTATTCAGATGCCTACGGCGCTGTCTTATCCCATGAATACCAAACGCTATGCTTGGCAGTTTGAGTCTTTGCCTGAGCCAGGCTTGGATGGCCGTCAGCTACATTGCCCACGCGGTAAAGTGCTGGGTGGTAGTTCATCTATTAATGGCATGGTCTATGTGCGTGGTCACGCTTGCGATTTCGAAGAATGGGTTGAGCACGGTGCCAATGGCTGGGATTACGCTAGCTGCTTGCCTTACTTCAAGCGTGCAGAAAGCTGGTCAGGCGGTGAAGATACTTACCGTGGTGGTCAGGGCCCTGTCGGTACGTGTAACGGTAACGACATGAAACTCAACCCGCTTTATCAAGCCTTTATTGATGCGGGTGTCGAAGCAGGCTATCCAGAAACCAAAGATTACAACGGTTATCAGCAAGAAGGCTTTGGGCCGATGCATATGACGGTTGATAAGGGTGTGCGCGCTTCAACGTCAAATGCCTACCTACGTCGCGCGCTGAAGCGCAGCAATCTGACCTTGAAAAAGGGTGTTGTGACTCGTCGCGTTTTGCTGGAAGGCAAACGTGCGGTAGGTGTGGAATTTGAAAAAGGCGGCAAAATTGAACGCGTGATGGCAGACAAAGAAGTCATTTCCAGCGCGGGATCAGTGGGCTCACCGCAACTGCTGCAACTTTCAGGCATTGGTGCGCGTGACGTACTGGAAAATGCCGGTGTTGACGTCAAGCATGAGTTGCCGGGTGTGGGTGAAAACCTGCAAGACCACCTCGAAGTTTACTTCCAATTCCATTGTAAAGCGCCGATTACGCTCAACAGCAAGCTGGGGTTAATTAGCAAGGGAATGATCGGTACTGAGTGGATCTTGACCCGTAAAGGCTTGGGTGCCACCAACCATTTTGAATCATGTGCCTTTATCCGTTCACGCAAAGGGTTGAAGTGGCCAAATATCCAGTACCACTTTTTACCTGCAGCGATGCGTTACGACGGTAAAGCGGCGTTTGATGGGCATGGTTTTCAAGTCCATGTGGGCCCAAACAAGCCTGAAAGCCGCGGCCATGTGCGTATCAAGTCAGCGGATCCGCAAGATAAACCGTCGATCCTGTTTAATTACATTACTACCGAACAAGATCGCCAAGACTGGCGCGACACCATTCGTTTGACCCGTGAAATCATGGATCAAAGTGCTATGGACCCCTTCCGTGGTGAAGAGATTCAACCGGGTCGTGATGTCACCACAGACGAAGCGATTGATCGTTGGGTGAAAGAGAACGTGGAAAGTGCGTATCACCCATCGTGTACCTGCAAAATGGGTGCAGACAACGATTCGATGGCGGTACTCGATGAGCAGTGCCGTGTTCGAGGGATTCAAGGTTTGCGCGTGGTGGATTCATCGATTTTCCCCACCATTCCAAATGGCAACTTGAATGCCCCAACCATCATGGTAGCGGAGCGCGCCGCTGACATGATTCTCGACAAGCCACTCTTGCCTGCTGAGCAGGTGCCAGTATGGATTGCGGCAGAGTGGCAGCAGAAGCAACGCAATCAGAACGCGCAAAGTGAGAAAGCCACCGAAGGTGCGCCTTCACTGGAAACTAATCAGTAAGCATTACAAGGAATCCAAGATGTCAATGAACAAACGTAAGACCACCAAAACCCTGATGACCGCGGTTGGCCTGAGCTCTATGGTGGCGTTTAGCGCTGCTGCCAACCAATGTGAGACGGTACGTTTCTCGGATATCGGTTGGACGGACGTGACCTCAACCACAGCCATCACCACAGAAGTGCTAAAAGGCATGGGCTACAAAACAGAGACAGACTTGCTGTCACTGCCTGTAACTTTTTCATCTCTGGCGTCGGGCGACATCGACGTATTCCTCGGTAACTGGATGCCAACCCAAACGGGCGATATTAAAAAATATCTAGATGAAGGCTCGATCGATAGTGTTCGTGCCAACCTGACTGGCGCTAAATACACGCTTGCCGTACCTAAGTACGTCTACGAAGCAGGCGTGACCAGTGTTTCAGATATCGCGGAATACGCTGACAAATTCGACTCACGCATTTATGGCATCGAGCCTGGTAACGACGGTAACCGTCAAATCCAAAAAATGATTGATACTAATGATTTCAATCTGGGAGATTTCCGCCTGATCGAATCAAGCGAAGCGGGCATGGTGTCACAGGTTTCGCGTGCCGTTCGCCGCGACAAATGGGTTGCTTTCCTAGGTTGGGCCCCACACCCAATGAATAGCAACTTTGATATGAAGTATCTGTCTGGTGCAGATGACTACTTCGGCCCTAACTACGGCGGTGCCACGGTTCATACCAATGTTCGTAGTGGCTATGTCGAGCAATGTTCGAATGTGGGTCAAATGCTCGAGCAGCTTGAGTTTAGCCTCAAGATGGAAAACGAAATGATGGGCAAAATCCTGAATGACGGCGAGAAACCAGAGATTGCAGCGCGCGAATGGCTACGTAACAACCCAAGTGTGTTGAACAAGTGGCTAGATGGTATCACCACACTAGACGGTAAAAATGCCGTAGAAGCTGTGACTGAATATCTTAAAAAGACTGAAGCGTAACAAAAAAGTGTAGAAGGAGAGGGCGGTTTAATCGCCGCCCCCTAAGGTTTTATTGTGAATATTATTACAGATAACAAGATCCCACTCGGTCAATGGATGGAAAATGGCGTTGACTGGTTAACCATGAACGCCGCGGGCTTCTTTGATGCCATCTCGATTGGTTTAGATACCAGCATCATGTTTTTGGTCGACATCTTTAAATGGATGCCACCTGCAATGCCTATCATCATGACAGCTGCGTTAGCGTGGTACCTGCAGCGTCGAATTTCCATCGTGATCTTTGTTGTGAGTGCGCTCTTGTTGATCCTCAACCTGGGCTACTGGCAAGAGATGCTGGAAACCTTTGTTCTGGTGTTTGCCGCGACAACGATTTCCGTATTAATTGGCATACCGCTTGGGATAATGGCTGCTCACCGGCCCTTAGCGTATACCATCATGCGTCCACTCTTGGACTTAATGCAGACGGTACCGCCTTTTGTATATTTGATTCCAACGCTGGTTCTGTTCGGCTTAGGGATTGTACCGGGACTGATTTCCACCATCATCTTTGCGATTGCAGCACCGATTCGCTTGACCTATCTCGGCATTACACGTGTGCCAGAGGAGTTGGTGGAAGCTGGCCGTGCATTTGGTGCTAACCGTATGAAACTACTGTTCAAAGTGGAGCTTCCTGCGGCACTGCCAAGCATTATGACGGGTGTGACGCAATGTATTATGTTGTCACTGTCTATGGTGGTTATTGCCGCTCTGGTGGGGGCAGATGGCCTCGGTAAGCCAGTGGTTCGTGCACTGAATACTGTTAACATTTCTCAAGGTTTTGAAGCGGGTCTGGCGATTGTATTGGTAGCCATCATTCTTGACCGCCTGTGTAAAGCACCAAACCAAGGCCATGAATAAGGGGGATACCATGGACGCAATCGCAATTAAAAATCTTGATGTCGTTTTCGGTGACAATGTACAGCCAGCACTCGACTTGCTCGACAAAGGCTTAACGCGATCAGAGATCATCGATCAAACTGGTCAAGTCGTGGGTGTGGACAATGTGTCACTTAATGTAAAAGAAGGTGAGATTTGCGTATTGATGGGCCTCTCTGGCTCAGGTAAGTCGAGCTTATTACGGGCGGTGAATGGTCTTAACCCGATTAGCCGTGGCAGCCTTGAAGTGCGCGATGGTGACCAGATGGTTGATATGGCGAGTGTGGATGCACAAACGCTGCGTCATCTGCGTACTAACCGTGCCTCAATGGTATTCCAAAAATTTGCTCTGATGCCTTGGTTAACCGTGGTGGATAACGTTGCTTTCGGTCTAGAAATGAAAGGCATCAGTAAAAAAGAACGCCGTAAGCAAGCATTAGAAAAACTTGAAATGGTGGGATTGGCGGATTGGGCCTATCAGTATCCACACGAATTGTCTGGCGGTATGCAGCAGCGTGTTGGCTTGGCCCGTGCTTTTGCGATGGACAGTGACATCCTACTGATGGATGAACCGTTTTCCGCACTGGATCCCTTGATCCGTGCTCAGCTACAAGACGAGCTACTGGAGCTGCAGAAAAAACTCAACAAAACGATTTTGTTTGTGAGCCACGATCTGGACGAGGCACTGAAAATTGGTAACAACATTGCCATCATGGAGTCCGGTCAGCTTATTCAGCACGGTAAGCCTGAAGACATTGTTCTGCGCCCGGAAACGGACTATGTTCGCGACTTTGTGGCACACACTAATCCGTTGAACGTACTGAAAGGTCGCTCAATGATGAAAGATATTGACACCATGCCGCACGTTGAAAACCGTTGGAAGGTGTGCGATCAGCGTGATATCTGGGTGACAGTAGAGCCTCAGGGAGCATTGTCGGCCATGGCGGGCACACAGCATTTGCGTGTGGCTGAGTGGAAAAAAGACATGGAAAACTTATCACAAGTAAGCTCGGATACCATTGTAATGGCATCGCCTGATATCGAAATGCGTGATGCGATTGAAATCCGCTATCACACCAACAAACCCGTGCTACTGGTAGAAAATGGCAAATTAGTTGGCACGCTTTCCGATCACGATTTCTACCATGCCTTGCTCGGCAAGTATCAGCAGTCGTGCGATAGCCAAGCGGCTTGACTCACGTCAGCGAATAAATCCTAACCAACGACAAAGCCTGCTCATGGAGCAGGCTTTTTTGTCACTGACGACTGACCGCACAGGTCAAATCACTATCTGTACAATCGTAGGCTCAGTAGCGTGGTTGCTAAGGCATGATCACGGTATCAATCACATGAATGACACCGTTTGACGTCATAATATCGGCTTTGGTCACGGTCGCGTTATCGACTTTAACTTTGCCATAAGAGGTCTTAATCATAATGTCACTGCCTTGTACCGTGGTGGCGGACGACATACCCATCACTTGTTCCGCGGTTACCTTACCCGGCACGACGTGATAGGTGAGGATATCGACAAGCTTATCCTTGTTTTCGGGCTTGAGAAGCATGTCGACCGTCCCCTCTGGCAGTTTAGCGAATGCTGCGTTGGTGGGCGCAAAGACGGTAAATGGCCCTTCTCCTTTGAGGGTATCCACTAACCCTGCAGCTTTGACTGCGGCCACAAGGGTAGAAAAGTCATCATTTTTTGCGGCTGTGTCCACAATATCGTGGCCGCCTTTGTGGTGCGCAGCCATCGCGCTTCCCATTCCTAGAATCAAGGCGGCAGTCACCGCAAATTTCGTGAAGGTACGTTTTAACATGTTGCTCTCCTTTTCATCGATTGATCATTCCTCACCAAACCATCATCAGCAATGACAGTGAGTGACTGCTCAGGAATGTCGTGGCTCTTGGCAAAACGGGTGAAAGGAGAAAGAAGATCACTTTTGGAGGTAAGGATAGGCACATATCTGTGATCTTCTACGCTTGATTGATCGTGAAATCACGTGCAATTTTTCGAACAAGTCATTCGCATAACTGTGATTGTGAGCACACTTTTATCGGCGTACATTCTCTCTCGTCCCGCGACGAAAGGTCGCAAAGAAAACCTTCAAATAGAGACATTGTGGTGACAATTGGTCACCGAGATTGGCGTTTAATAACAATCAATCGACAACGAGAGAGGAAACAACCATGAAAAAATTAGCAGCTATTTTTGCACTTACACTTGCATCAACCTCAGTAATGGCAAGCGGTCTTAACCTTGACGTACAACCTGCAGAAGGCGGTGCTTGGGTATCAGTGACTGAACAAGGTAAAGCCGTTAAAGGCGCGAAAGTAACCAGCTCAAAAAGCATGGACAGCAAAGTGACTGACGAATCAGGTCGTGTATTCATTTACAGCCAAGACCAAAACAGTGGTTCAGTGACTTATGTTGCAAATACCGACCAAGGCCAACAAGCAGAAAAAGCCGCTTTTGTTGCCGGTGACCGCAGCTAATTTGCCCTACTAGGCAAAGACATCGTTGGAAAGCAAAAAAGAGAGCATTGGCTCTCTTTTTTTATGGTTAGGCGTTGTCAGGTATGAGCCACGCTTGGAGCGCATGCAGTGAGTCCACTTGGTGGGTGGGCGTCACGCCTTCTGGCAGGGGCTTTTTGTCGCGATTCAACCAGCATGTGTCTATGCCTGCGCGCATGCCACCGAGCACATCGGCCATTGGATTATCGCCGACCATGAGGATTTGAGACTTAGGTGGATGGCCCATCTTTGCAAATGCATGCTCGAAGATGCGAGGATCAGGTTTGGCAAAACCGACTTGCTCGGATACCACGAGAGTAGAAATGGCTGGCTTGAACCCTGTTTTTTCTAAACGGACATCCTGTAACGCGGTAAAGCCATTGGTGATAATACCAATGTGTGCGTGTGGACGAATCGCGTTTAGCAATGCTTCTGCGCCTGGGAGTGGCTCACAGATTTCGGCCATCGCATCCAAAAAGTGCTGATTTAGCGTTGTCGGTGCCACTTTAAGCCGCTTTCCCCAGTGGGTAAAGCGTTTGGTTTGCAGCGTGTGTGCGTCTATCTCGCCATTTTGGTATTGCACCCACAAAGGTTTGTTTAGTTCTGAATATTCGGCAAAGGCGTGTTGGTCGAAATCGACATCATAGTGTGAAAACATGCGTTGCAGTCCTGCAAACGCATCAAAGTGAAACAGTGTTTCATCTGCATCAAAAAGAACCCAAGGATACCGCATGGTGACTACATCTCTTTACGTTAAGTAAATGAAGTGTAACAGATGAAGCCCGTTCTCTTCGAGGCTTTTTTGTGCACTCACCGTCCTTGGTGAGAAACACTGAACCGTCAGAATGATGGTAAAACGATCTAGCGTGATTGAGGTTACAAAGTCAGATACAGCCCTGCTAATGTTGCGCTCATCAGATTTGCTAAGGTGGCGGCAAGAATGGCACGCATTCCTAATTTGGCGATATCACCTCGGCGCTCTGGAACAATACCGCCCAGTCCGCCCATCAACATCGCGATCGAAGTGAGGTTGGCAAAGCCGCACAGAGCAAAGGTAACAATGGCTTGGCTATGGGGAGAAAGTGCACCTTTTAGATTCATAAAATCAGCAAACGCCACAAATTCATTCACCGCAATTTTCTTACCAATTAAGGTACCAGCAGTCATTGCTTCCCCCCACGGAATGCCGATGAGCCAAGCGACTGGTGCAAACACATAGCCGAATATCCATTCCAGACTCAACTGAGGCATATTGATCATAGGACCAAGTTTGCCCAACCCGCCGTTAATCAGCGCAATCATGCTGATCACGGCCAGTAAGCTAGCCCCGACTGCCATCGCAATTTGTAATCCACTCAAAGCACCTTGTGTGCCTGCATCGATCAAGTTGACAGGCTTATCGTGGTTATCTTGCTCGGCTTGCGCTTGGGTATGGCTGATAGGCGCTTCGGTCTGCGGGACCATAATTTTTGCCATCATTAGACCGGCTGGTGCGGACATAAAGGCGGCAGCGATCAGGTATTTCATTTCAACACCGAGGCCTGCGTATCCAACCATGGTGCCTCCCGCGACGGAGGCTAACCCGCCGACCATGACTGCAAATAATTCTGAGCGCGTCATTGAGGCGAGAAAAGGGCGCACGACAAGAGGGGCTTCTACCGATCCGACAAAGATATTGGCAGTGGCTGACATCGATTCAGTGCGCGAGGTGCCGAGTACGCGTCTTAGTACGCCACCGATCAGGCGAATAATCCAAGCCATGACCCCTAAATGGTAAAGCACCGCGATCAGAGCGGAGAAAAAGACGATAGTTGGTAAAACGTTGAAGGCAAAAATAAAGCCAAGTTTAAATTTCGCGAGATCACCAAACAGAAACTCAGCACCAATATCGCCAAAGCTAATAATTGCGGACACGGCTTCTGATGCGTTAGCCAGAATACGCTGACCAAGCGGGACGGAGATAATAAACCCGGCAAAGACGATTTGAATAATGAAAGCGCCACCGACGGTACGCCAGTTGATCGCACGACGATTTTCTGAAAATCCAATCGCGATTAGAAAGAGGACGCTAATCCCCAAAAGGCCGATGCCAAATTGCATGATGCTTGCTCCGCAAACGTTAAACTGGGATGGAAAACGATTGCGGCGGTATTGTACTTATTTTTCCAAGTGTGACAAGTGTCACTAATAAATCATATTGTTGCATTATTTTGCATTTTTGTGGCCTGGAGGTTATGTGCTCGTAGGCGAGTCGTGCGAGCTCAGAGCGGCTTCACGATAGGTACTTGAACAGACGCATGCTATTCACGATGTCTTTGTGATCCATCAAAAGTTTTGCTGGTGAACATAGGTATTTTTTGTGAGCACTATCAATGAATTCTTTTTATGATACGGCGTATTTCCGCTAAACCTAGAAGAGGAATGTGTATGACACGATCCTTTATAGCTCTGAAATAAAGAGTTCAAATGAGTTCTAGGCCCCGTCTAGTCTGGGATTGAGTGGATATATTGATTAATAGCTGGTTATAAAATCGACATTTGGTTAGTGCCCTAATTAAATCGTTACGCATTTATGTTAGGGTAGTGAGCTGTGTGGATGTTGCGGTTCTTGCTGCTGGTCAACTTTTTTATCCGCGTTTTGCGATGAAAAGGCCAATTGAGCGCACAGGCCACCGACACTCACAGGCTTCCGAACAAACGGACTAAGGAGTTAACTCGTGAGCGATAAAAGCCATGAAGATATGATGAAACCGGACGGGAAAGTTAACCCGATCGATACTGACTACCAGGTCGGTCAGGATAACGTGGCCGTTAAACTTGGCCCGTTTGGTTTTGATATTCACAACCGAGTATTTATGGTCTCGGGGCTGGCCATTATGGCCTTTGTATTTGTCACTTTGGCGTTTCAAAACCAAATCGGCCCTGTTTTTGGTGATCTTCGGGGTTGGTTGACCTCGAACCTAGACTGGTTCTTCCTTTCTGCAGGTAATATTTTTGTTATCGCCTGTCTAGTGCTGATTGTGTCACCTTTGGGTCGCGTTCGTCTCGGCGGGACAGAAGCTAAGCCGGATTATAGCTATGCGGGTTGGTTTGCGATGTTGTTTGCCGCCGGTATGGGTATTGGTTTGATGTTCTACGGTGTTTCAGAGCCGTTAACACACTTTCAAACCTCATTGGGCGGTACCGCTGTTGATGCAAACGGTATTCGTACCGACTGGGCACCGTTAGGTGCTGCAGCCGGAGATGCTGAAGCGGCTCGACGCCTAGGTATGTCTGCAACGATTTTCCACTGGGGTCTTCACCCTTGGGCTATCTACGCTGTCTTGGCGCTAGGTCTGGCTCTGTTTGCCTACAACAAAGGCTTGCCTTTGACCATGCGTTCTGTCTTTTACCCGCTCTTTGGCGAGCGTGTATGGGGCTGGACCGGCCACGTGATCGATATTCTTGCGATCATCGCGACCCTCTTCGGCCTTGCAACGTCACTGGGTCTCGGTGCATCACAGGCGTCTGCTGGTCTTCACTATCTGTTTGATACCCCACTGGGTAACACCACTGAGGTGCTGCTTGTCATGGGTATCACCGCGATGGCCATCCTGTCTGTGGTTGCCGGGGTAGATAAAGGGGTGAAACGCCTTTCCGAAGTGAACATGCTGCTTGCGCTGCTACTGCTTATCTTTGTGATTGCAGTGGGTCCAACGCTAGCCATTTTGACCGGTTTCTTTGGTAACCTCGCCGCGTACCTTGAAAACTTGCCTGCGCTGTCTATGCCGTTTGCACGTGAAGATGCCAACTTTACGCAGGGCTGGACTTCGTTCTATTGGGCATGGTGGATTTCATGGTCCCCATTTGTAGGTATGTTTATTGCGCGTGTATCTCGTGGCCGCACAGTGCGTGAGTTCATCACCTGCGTATTGCTGATCCCATCTGCTGCTTGTGTGTTATGGATGACCGCATTCGGTGGTACCGCGATTGGTCAATTTGTAAACGAAGGTTACACCGCAGTTGTTGATGCAGAGCTGTCACTGAAACTGTTTGCGATGTTGGATGATTTGCCGTTGGCATCGATTACCTCATTCATCGGTATCATTCTGGTTATCGTGTTCTTTGTGACCTCGTCTGACTCGGGCTCATTGGTTATCGATACCATTTCTGCAGGCGGTAAAGTGAACGTGCCAGTGCCACAACGTGTTTTCTGGGCGTCGTTCGAGGGTCTAGTTGCGGTGGCGCTTATCCTTGGTGGTGGCTTGGTTGCCCTACAAGCGATGGCGGTTTCAACCGGCTTCCCGTTCACGATTGTACTCTTGGTGGCGACAGCTTCCTTGTTTAAAGGGTTGGCATCAGAGCCGCGCGCTAAGTAACTGTACGTGCTAAGTAACTAACAGTTAGCTATGATGAAAAAGGCAGGCCCTCGGGACTGCCTTTTTTATTACCAACAACTTTGATATGTGATGGGTGAGACAACGCTTTAAGGTTTCATCTATTGTAAATAGTCAACCGCATACCCTTGCACTTTCTCGCAACGCTAGGTGAGCATCATGGAAGCTGAACAAGTTGAAATTGCGACATTTCTTTCCCAATACGCCCCTTTTGAATCGATTCCCGAAGAGGTGGTTGCTGAGGTCGCGCAAAGCATCGAAATTAGTTATCACCGAGCGGGCACGACGATTTTTGCCTACGGCGATGAGATTCATGATTTAGCCATGATCCGTAGCGGTGCTGTCGAGCTGTATCGTCGTAATGGCACCTTGTACAACCGTATCGCCGAGGGGGATATTTTCGGTCAGATGGGGCTTTTGATGAACAACCGAGTGCGTATGCCCGCCAAGGCGATCGAAGACACCTTGGTATACTTCATCCCTGAGGCGACATTTAACCGCTTGTTTGATGAATTTGAACACTTTGCCGATTTTGTCGAGGTCGAAGACCGGACGCGATTACGTCAGGCGGTATCGAGCCATAATGAAGCCAATGATCTGACGACGTCCAAGGTTAAGAAGCTGATTATTCGCGACCCCGTGATGATCGATAGTACCGACTCGGTACAATATGCAGCCCAAGTTATGTCGCAAGAAGCGGTCTCGTCAATTTTGGTGATGGGCGATGAGCCCGATCCAGAAACTGGCCTGAATCCAGTGCTGGGGATCATTACTGATCGTGACTTACGTAATCGCGTGTTAGCAGAAGGCTTGCCTTATGAGACGCCGGTACAAGAAATCATGTCGCCCCAGCTGATCACCCTCGATCATAATGCCTACATCTTTGAAGCCATGCTCACCATGCTGCGCTCAAACCTCCACCACGTACCGGTACTGCAACATGGCAAACCACTGGGTGTGGTCGCACTATCGGATATTGCACGTTACGAATCGCAAAACAGCTTGTTCCTCGTCGCCAGTATTTTCCGCCAACAATCGGTGGACGATTTAGTGGTGTTAGCCAAACAAGTCAAAGATTGCTTTGTACGCATGGTCAATGAGGACGCGAACTCACACATGATTGGGTCTGCGATGTCCGTGATTGGTCGCAGTTTTAAGCAGCGCCTGTTGGAGTTGGCAGAAGAAGAGCTGGGTGAGCCGCCTATTCCGTATTGCTTTTTGGCGATGGGGTCGATGGCACGCGATGAGCAGCTGATTGTGACCGATCAAGACAATGCCATTATCTTGGACGATAGTTTTAACCACGACGAGCATAACGCGTACTTTGAGGCACTATCGAAGCGCGTGTCTGATGGACTTGATGCCTGCGGGTATACCTATTGTACCGGTAACATCATGGCGACCAACCCTGAGTGGCGCAAAACGCTGAAAGAGTGGGAACAATGCTTCGCCGATTGGATTGATAATCCGAGCCCACGCTCGTTACTCGACAGCAATATTTTCTTTGATTTAGATGGTGTCTATGGTCGAACTAACTGGGCTGAGCAACTCAAAGCCTTCATTGGTCGCCGTGCGCGTCGCAATAATCGCTTTTTAGCCTCAATGGCGCGCAATGCCTTAAATCGCACCCCGCCCTTGGGCTTTTTCAAAGATTTCGTGATGGAGCAAGATGGGCGACACAATAACTCTATTAACCTCAAACGCCGTGGTACAGCGCCATTAGCTGATCTTATCCGTGTACACGCATTAGCTATCGATTCGCGCTCACAAAACTCGTTTGAGCGCTTAGACGACATTATTGAATCTGGGATCTTGCCCAAAGGCCGAGGGCCAGACCTTCGAGATGCGATGGAATTTATTTCCATGGTGCGTATTCGTCACCAAGCGCTGGATATCGAAGCGGGGCGTGATCCAGATAACAACGTGGAACCGGAGAATCTATCCGATTTTGAGCGCCGTAACCTCAAAGATGCATTCCAGATTTTAAGTAACGCTCAGAAGTTCTTGAAATTCCGCTATCAGCCGAATCGGTCATAAGGGGTTGGCATGTTGCATTTTGACCTTAAAAAGAAAGCCCCGGCACAACACGTAGACTGGCAAGCCATGCTGGATACCAAACGAGAGCAAGTGAAACATGAGACGTTACAGGCGTTTTATCAACAAGGCTGGGTAGCACCAGATACGCCTCTAAAGGATGTACCTTTTGTTGCACTCGATTTTGAAACCACGGGTCTAGACAGTGAAAAGGATGCCATTGTCAGTATTGGGCTGGTGCCTTTTACCCTTAGTCGCGTTCGCTGCCAACAGGCGCAGCACTGGATTGTGAATCCCAATCGGCCGCTGGCGGAGTCTTCGATTGTTATTCATGGCATCACCCATTCAGACATTATGAATGCACCAGACTTTTCTCATGTGATTGAACCACTGCTAAGCGCGCTCGCCGGTGCGATCGTTGTGGTGCATTACCGCCGTATCGAGCGAGAGTTCCTTGACCGTGCCATTAAGCAGCGTTTAGGGGAAGGGATTATTTTTCCGATGGTCGATACGATGGAGCTTGAGGCGCGGAAGCACCGCACCGGTAAGCGCAGCTTAATGGACCGTATTATGCGTCGTCCGCCGGTGTCGATTCGGTTAGCCGATAGCCGCACTCGGTATCAGCTGCCTTTTTATCAAAGTCATCATGCCTTAACCGATGCCATTGCCACGGCAGAGTTGTTGCAAGCCCAAGTGGCCTACGACTTTTCCCCTGACACACCGATTAGCGATGTATGGAGCTAATGTTAAGACGGCTATCGCTTTTTGATTGAACCATAGACACGGATGGTTCGTAGACCCGTTTACAGGCGATAGCACGTCGAGTGCTGGTTTTCAGTGCAATAAGAATGTGCTACAACATCAGCGACTGATAATCAGAGGAAAGCACATGACATTTATCCATGCAGTAGAAGGGCTGGTGTTTGGCCTTGGGGTGTTGTTGTTGTCATCAGGCATTGGCTTTGCTTACTGGGGACTCACGTTAAAGCCCGAAGAGGCCGAAGACATGACGGCACGTAAAATTGAGTTGGGCTTTTATGCCGGTGCGTGCATTGTGTTTGCGCTGTTAATTGCCTATTGGCTCACTTGGTGATCCGCACTGACTTTAACGATAAAAAAACCACCGCTTGAACGGTGGTTTTTGTAGGTTGATACCGACAGATCGGTGTTGTTACCACACGTCTTTATCGATTTGCTTGTCCAGTTTCGGGAACTTAGTACGATCAAACGTTGGCTTCTTACCCGCTCGGCGTTGGTCTTCATAATCTTTCATCAGCGCAAACGCAATGCCAGATAGTAGCGCAATTGCCACTAAGTTGATCACCGCCATCATACCCATCGATAAGTCAGCAAAACTCCAGATCAACGGCAAGTCAGTAATTGACCCCACCAATACCATAGAGAGAACCGCGATACGGTACAAAGTGATGGCTTTACGACACTTGAAGATATACTCGATGTTAGATTCACCATACGAGTAGTTCGCAATGATAGACGTAAAGGCGAACAACAAAATCGCAATGGCAATAAAGCCTGCACCCCAGTCACCCACTTGGCTAACCAAGGCTTCTTGAGTCAGTGCAATACCGGTAAGACCACTTTCTGGGTCGAGCATACCAGACATCAAGATAATCGAGGCGGTTGCAGTACAGATCACAATGGTATCGACAAACACCCCCAGCATTTGTACATAGCCTTGTGCAGCAGGGTGGTTAGGCTTGGTGGTGGCTGTTGCTGCGGCATTGGGTGCAGACCCCATACCGGCTTCGTTCGAGAACAGGCCGCGTTTGATGCCTTGCATCATTGCTTGGGCAATGGCATAACCCATCGCACCGCCGGCAGCTTGTTCAACGCCAAGCGCACTCTTAACAATCATCGAGATAACGGCAGGAAGCTGCTCGATATTCATCGCAACGACAAACAGTGCCACGGCAAGATACGCAAGTGCCATGAACGGAACGATAAGCTCCGCTACACGCGCCACTGAGCGCATACCACCAAAAATTACCGGTGCGGTGACCAGTGTAATTGCGATCCCGACTGCGAGTTCATTGACTCCAAATGCCGTATTCATTGCAGCGGCAATTGAGTTGGATTGTACCCCGTTAAAGGCCAGGCCGAATGCAATAATCAGACACACGGCGAAGGCGATACCGAGCCAGCGCTGACCAAGACCTTTTTCAATGTAATACGCCGGACCACCACGATAGCTGTTGTCTTTGTGGTTGACTTTGTAAGCTTGCGCGAGGGTGGATTCGACAAAGCTGGTGGCCATACCGACCAATGCGGTTAACCACATCCAGAAGATAGCGCCAGGGCCACCTAAGTAAATCGCCACAGCGACACCGGCCATGTTTCCGGTACCTACACGTGCCGCCAAGCTGGTGCTAAATGCTTGGAAAGAAGAGATGCCGCCTGATGCGCCATCACGGCTATTGGCCATGAGTTTGAACATATGGCCAAAGTTACGAAATTGAATAAAGCCGGAACGTACAGTGAAGTACAGACCTAGACCAATCAATAAGTAAATCAGTACGCTTCCCCAAAGGAGGCTATTACCTGTATCGATTATGGACACAAATAGGTTTTCTAGTAGTTCCATCATAAAACTCTGTTTTTCGTCTGTTGGGAGACGCCTTGAGCTTGAAAAGTCGAGTGTTTGCAAAGGTGACGACAAGCGCCAAGGCCGACAACCACTGTCCATGTGACTTAACTGCAGTCCATGCAGGCGAACGGCTGGTCCCCATCTTGAGGGGCGGTTAGGTTGGTGGCCTAACGTGGAACCAGCGTGGTGTGCAACAGCATTTTGAATCCATGCTCGACTGTTGCCAGAGTGCTCTCACGTTAGTTATGCACCTTGATTGAATGAGTAGGTACACAACGCGGAGCGCACCGGATAATACCGATATTTGTGAGACAAAACACTATGAGAAGGGCGGTTTGATTAAAAATTAACCTGCTCGGTATGTTGATTTTGGTGATATTGACTGTAAATAAAATGTAATGCTTTTCATGCTAATTACTTGAACTTACGCGATTTAGTTAAATACAATATTGCATAAATTTTCGTTAAAAGCGACTAAAGGCGGACTATGTCAGAGCGCGTAAAATTGTGATCAAAAACACGTGGGTTTGATGAAAATGTCGTCACATGAAAGAATCGAGCACGCTATGCCTGCCTATTTTTGTGTCGATTCGCTGCCTTTTTTATTGAGCAAGTCTGTTTTGACCATATCAATGGCTGACAGCGCAACGTCGATGTCAATTTGATGACTTTCGAGCAAATAAATCAGGTCAACGGCGAGCTTAACGTCATCGGGAGCGTTCTCAAGGCCGTTCGGGGTGTGGGATGCTTCTTTGTTCATGAGGGCTCCTTATTGCTTTTCGGTCACGTGTAACGCGGCACGGATCAATTGTTCATGAAGTGGGACGAGGGTGTCGTGATTATCGTGATAACCACCACCAATGACTGCCGCGACAGGAATTTGGTTGTGCTTGCAACACGAGAGTACGCCTAGATCGCGCTGATAGATGCCGTTTTTTGACACATCGAGATAGCCGAGCGCATCGTCCCGATGAATGTCGACCCCGGCGTCATAAATGACCATGTCAGGACGATACTGCGCGATGGCGAGTTCGAGCAAGGGCAAAAATGCGCTGAGGTAGTCATCATCACCGGTGCCTTTAGGTAACGGTAAATCGATCGTCGACGGCGGCTTACGCGAGGGGAAATTCTTCTCACAATGAACTGAAAAGGTGATGATATCAGGGTGGTCTGCCGCTAAAGCGGCTGTTCCATCGCCATGGTGTACGTCACAATCAACAATTAACACCTTGTCTATGCCAGGGTGAGACAGTGCGTGGCGTGCCGCAATCATTAAGTCATTAAATAAACAGAAACCACTGCCAAAATCGTAGTGAGCGTGGTGGTAGCCACCGGTTAGATGAATGGCAAGCCCGGTTTCAAGCGCGTGGTCAACGGTCAACGTAGTGCCGCCTAACGAGGTGAGACTGCGGGTGATTAAGGCCTCACTCCATGGAAAACCTATTCGACGCATTTTGGCCAGCGGTAGTTCGCCTTTGATTAAGTGATTGATATAGCCGTGATCATGCACGGGGTCGATCACCCGACGGTCTGCCGCTGTCGGTTGGTCGAACGTGACTGGCAAGTTGCATGCGCTGAGACGCTCGTATAGAAGGCGGTACTTCTGAAGGGGATACCTATGACCTTCTGGGAGCGGGAAGTCAGAATAAATAGGATGGTAAATCAGAGGTAACACCCTAAGCTCCTTTGTGCTGATTTGCGCGTACTGGCTAATGCCGTAACAGATTTAATATGATGTTGGGTTTACCCCGTGCGCCCCTAGGTCTTGCGCTCACGATAACTGATGGTACTTTCAATACGTTCTCGAGCTTGGCGACAACGGGCTAAGCGTTGCTCTAGGGCTAAAACTTGCTTCTGGTAGTCTTGGCGGACTGCCGGAGTGCTTGCTGCATCGACGCTAGCATTCGCATCTCTGAGTTTGTCTTCCAAGCGTCGTTCCCAATCTTGGTGTTTGGCGAGCTCTTGGTAAAGTTCCCCTATGGATTGGCGACGACGTCCACGGGATGCTTGTTCTTGTTTACGTAATGGAAGTGTCGCCAGCTCACGTTGCAGCGCACTGATTTGTGCCAATAAGGTTTCACAAATATGTGTCGCTCTTGCTTCGGTCAATAGCCCTTGCTCGTCGTCGCGTCGCATCACATCAAGCAGCCCCTGCGCTTCGTTTACACAAGGGGTGAGCAGCTTGCCTTGGCATTGAAAAAGCTGAATGGAGAACAAAGGCGCGTTTGCTTCTCCGCGACGTCTATCGACCTCAGCGGCACGCTTAGCCAGTTGGTCGAGTAACTGGTGCATTGTTTCGAGCTGGGCTTTCATGATTGTTAAATTACCTTAAAACCATGCGTCTAATGCTAGCTTACCCGCGAGCACGACCACGGCCGTGACAAAAATCGGACGGATAAACCGGCTACCAAAGCGAATCGCAGAATGGGCCCCAATAAAAGCGCCTAACATCAAGCAGACACCCATGGTTAGCCCGAGTGCCCAGTTAACATGCCCCAGCAGTGCAAATGCAACCAAGGAAGTGAAGTTACTGGTAAAATTCATCGCCTTGGCAAGTCCCGATGACAGCAAAATGTTCATGCGATACATCGACATGGTCGAGACTGTCCAAAACGCGCCAGTTCCGGGTCCAGCTACCCCATCATAAAAGCCCAGTGATAGGCCTTGCCCCCATTGCTTAATGGGGAGCTTTGGGCAGGGCGCGGGCAATTTATGGTTATCGACCTTGGGCTGAGGGTGCCATACCGTATAAACCGCAGCGACCAGCACCACCAAAGGAATCGCCTTTTCAAGCCACTCGGTGCTCAATACATCAACCAACAAAGTGCCTAAGGTGGCACCAATTAATGTTGCCCAAAAGGCATGTTGCCAGAACCGAGGCGAAAAAAGCCGCTTCTTATAATAGGTAAAGGCGGCGGTACTTGACGCAAAAGTGGCGGCAAGTTTGTTAGTTCCTAAGGCAATATGTGGGGGTAAACCTAATGATAGCAAGGCGGGGACAGTGAGCATTCCACCACCACCAGCCACCGCATCAATAAAGCCGGCGACAAACGCCGTGAGCCCTAAAATAATCAGGGTAGAGAGGTCAATCAGTTCAAGCATGCGAATTCTTTCTAGTTATTGTTCGACGACGCGCTTAAAGGGTGGCAACGAGTCGAGTAATGATTGGCCATATCTGCGGGTGATAATGCGCCGGTCAAGGAGCACCACTCTACCAGAGTCTTCCTCTTTGCGCAGTAAGCGTCCGACCGATTGCACCAGCTTTTTGCTTGCCTCGGGAACCGAAATTTGCAAAAACGGATTACCGCCGCATTTTTCTATGTATTCGGCATGGGCCTCTTCCACTGGTGAAGTGGGTACAGCAAAGGGAATTTTGGTAATAATCAAGTTTGTCAGTAGGTTACCGGGTAAATCTAGCCCTTCAGAGAAACTGCCAGTCCCAAAAATAATACTGGTTTTCCCGGCGGCAACCGCTTCTTTATGTTGTTCTAACAGTGCACTACGTGACAGGGTGCCTTGGCAGAGCAGTTGCCATTGATGACGGCGACAGTGCGGCTCCAAGGTTTTAGCCACTTGATGCATTTGCCAATAGGAGGCGAATAGCACCAGTGATGCGGTTTCGCCTTCTAAATACTCAAGCACTTTGTCGCTCAGTACATCGGTGAACTGTTTTGCTTGTGGCTCACAGGGCATAGCAGGCACTATCAGCCTTGCTTGATTGGCATAGTCAAAGGGGGAGGGTAACGCTAAATAGCGCGTGCCATCGCTTTCGCTTAGACCGACTTGGCGACAAAAATAGCTAAACCGATTGAGTGCTCGCAATGTGGCAGAGAACAGCCCGACACCAGCTGCCCGAGACCACAGCATTTGATCTAGGCGCCAGCCGACTTCTAACGGTGAGACGTGGACCCAGCGATCATCCTCACGCTCTTGGCAACGTTGTACCCAACGCGCGAGAGGTGCACCTTTGTTTGCGTTGGGTTGTGCCATCAGGGACCAGACTTTTTCTAGGTTCTCGAGCCGTTGTAAGAAAAAGGCACTTTCCGCAAGCGCAGGGTCGGCGAGCTTGGCCGAAATGTCATTTTCTTTCAGTCGCTCGTTGATCAAATCGTGAATTTTCGCCAAGCTCTGGTTGGCTTTTTTACTCGCCTGCTTCAATTGCTGGCAGGGCTCTACCAAAGCGTCAGGCAGTTCGCCATCAACAAAACGGTAGCAGCCATCCTCATTGATGGGTAACCCACTAATAATTTGGTTTGTGTCGCGTAAAGTAGGGATCAGCACTTGGATCGCGTCTAATAAACTATCCACGAAGCGGCTTGCGCGCTTCATATCCGCGGTATTACCGAGCTTAACCGCGGCTTGGTTGAGCTTTTCTAGCCATCCAGTCGCACCGAGTAAACTGGCATTGGCGGCAGAAAAGTCGCGCGCGACTGTCGGTAAATGATGGGCTTCATCAATCATATAAAGACATTGCTCTGGCTCGGGCAAGATCACCCCGCCACCTAGCTCGAGATCGGCCAATAATAGACTGTGATTGACGACCACGACATCCGCTTTGTCCATCGCCTCGCGCGCTTTGGCGAAGGGGCACTGACGATGAGCGTTCAATCCGGCGTGGCAGGTGTGCTTGTCTGATGCAATGGCTTGCCAGAGATGATCGGCAACCGGCTTGGGCCAGCTATCGCGGTCGCCATCCCACTTTCCGCGGCTAAATGCCGAGTACATGTCATTGAGTAGCCGTTGCTCGTTTTGTTTGGGCTTTTGGGTGAACAGCGTAACTTGAATGCTGTCTGTATCTGCCACTGCACTTAATTTGTGTGCACAACAATATCGTTGGCGCCCTTTTGCCAGAATAAAATCAAACGGTTTTGGGCAGATGCGACGAAAAAATGGAATATCTTTATTGGCTAATTGCTCTTGCAAAGCCACTGTTGCGGTCGAAATTACCACTTTTTTATTGTTATTAAGCGCAAAGGGGATGGCCCCCATAAGATAGGCCATCGATTTGCCCACACCCGTACCCGCCTCCGCGACAAATAGCCGGCGCTTGTTGTCGTAATCGCCTGCTAGCGTTTTTGCGAGCTCTGCCACGAGATAGTTTTGTACCTTTCTAGGGACAAAATGGGGAAGTTGCGCTTGTAGGGTTTGATAGCAGGCGCGGATGTCTGATTTTACGGCAGGGCTGAGCATCAATAAGTCCGGCTTAAGGGAGAATGGCGCGCAGTATAGCACGACTCAAAAACGTGAAAACGATCCCGAACTGCAAGATTCCTTTACGGTAATGAGATCCTAATCACGAATTTATATTGAACCAATTTGCCCTATCTTGCTGTTCTACTTGTCGATTAGGAAAGCGCCTATTTTAAGCTATTGAATAGTTTTTTATTCTGAAAAATTAATATTTTCTGTATTAATTTAGTTTTTAATTCTGTTTTGTGCTGTGGTTAACTTTTATCAAGATTGGTTAATGTCTGACCGTTTACTGTGATCTTCATTCAGCGAAATCTTCTAACTATTTGTTTTTTAAACTTTGTGAGTTATGATCTGTACGGTTTAGGGTGAGTTGACAGAATCCCAATTGTTCTGCACGATTACCCACGAAGTTTCAGTGGATTGGCATTTTGTTCTTTGCAGCATTATGACAGCCACCATATAACAGAGTTCCAAAAAAGAACTCATAATGACTAAATAGAAAAGGCAGTGGATTAACCATGAAAAAGACTATTCTAGCAATGGCAGTTCCAGCTCTGCTGGCTGCTGGCTCAGCATCTGCAAGCATCAACCTGTATGACGCAGACGGCGTTAAAGTAGACCTATCTGGTGCAGCTGAAGTTCAATACTTCCAAGATATTGGTAATGATAAAGATGGCATGTGGCGCCTAGATGATGGCGACCTTGCTGTTAATACTGAAGTTGCAGTGTCGCCTGAAATGAGCGTACTGGCTGGTATGTCATTTGAGTTTGAATCAGAAGAAGCTCTGACTAAAAACGCAACGAACGGTAACGTTGAAAACAAAGAACTGTTCGTAGGTTTCAAGAGCGACAGCTTCGGTCAAATCACTTTCGGTCGTCAGTATCTGATCAGCGATGACAGCGGCATCACCAAGGACTATGAGCTGTCAAAAGCTTCATTTAGCCTTGAAGAAACCAGCCATGGTGACCAAGTTGCTAAATACATTTATGACAACGGCACCCTTTATGGTGGTGTATCAACCTATCAGAAGAGCGATGGCGAAGACGACGGTACTGCAGAGCTGTCTATTGTTGATGCTCGTCTAGGCTACCGCGTAGCTGACTTTGATGTTCGTGGTTATTACTACAAAGCTGACGACGGTAATGTTAAGCTCAACGGTACTCCTACTGACGTAGATGTTACCGCCTATCAATTCGAAGTTGAGTATGCTGGTATTGAGAACGTGAGCCTAGCGGCTTCATATGGTAACGCCCAAGCAGACGCGATTGGTGGTGCAAACGACGTTATTAACACAGACGCCTTCTCATTGGCAGCTGACTATACCATGGGTAACACTACGTTTGCCGCTGGTTGGGATCGCCGAGATCCTGAGAAAGGTGACAACGTCAATGGTTACTACGCAAACGTCACTTATGCACTGCACAGCAATGCGAAAGTTTATGCTGAAATCGGTGATACCAACGCAGATAACGCTGACCTAGGTTACGTTGCAGGTATGGAAGTTAAGTTCTAATCGAGCTTAACGATACCACTACAGCATGTAGTATTCGTTCTAAAAAGCCGCCTTCGGGCGGCTTTTTTATTTATGGTATTGGCAAAGCAGTGAGAAAAGAATCATGAAGCAGTTGAAATGGGCTGGACTAGCGTTGGGTGTCACCCTGTTGTCAGGTGTCGCTCAGGCCGCAACGATCACCTCAGCACGGGGTGTTGAGTTTTTGGTGATTGATGGCACCGAAGTGGAATTTGACAGCTGGGCGCCTCAGCAAAGTGTTGAACTAAGCGATGGCAAACACCAGTTAGTGATGCGCTATGAAGGGGAAGTGAAGCGCGGCAGCAAAGATGTTGTTTTTACATCTCGCCCTTATGTGTTTGATTTTAATGTCGATGGACGTGATGCCACCATTGATATTGATACCCGCCTTTCGGCACAAAGCCAAGCGTCGAGCTATTTTGCTTCAGGCCCACAATGGCAAGCGGAGTTCGAGAGTGGCGAGGTGATGCCGTTGAACGCGATTGAGCTTAAAGGTGACGGTTTTGCTGCTTACGCAGATATGGAAGCGTTAGTGGCAGACTATAACCGCGCCAATGGTATTATTTTCGACCAAGGTGAAAGCAAAAACCTCAATGATGTTTTGGTCGAAGTGGATGAGGAAGGCAAAGCATCCATCAAGGGCGATGCTCTCTCACAACTTAAACTTTGGTATACCAAAGCAAGCGATCAAGAACGCAAGTCTTTCCGCCGCTGGATTATCGACCAAGAATAATGTGGCATGGTTTGACTCAAGCACAAAAAACGCCCAGCCAAAGCTGGGCGTTCGTCGCTTAAACAGCGAGAAACAGGCTACAAGCGAAAGTAGACCGACACAGTATCACTAACTTAGTGCGGGTCCGTCGCAACACGGCGCTGCGCGGGATCGTGATGGTAGTAGTTTGATGTGCGACACTGAGGACAGCGCTGTTCTGCCGCATCTTGCATCAAATCACTGAGCGGTATTTGGCTCTCACAATCGGCACACAGGCCGTAGATCTCCAAATCCATGGCACACAAAGAGGCGTCCACTTTCTCCAAACGATCGCCTAGGCAACGAATCGCGCCTGGCAGGCTTTGACTTTCTTTTATTAAGTCAGTCACATTGAGATTATCGCATTCCTTTTCCCAATCTTCTCGTAATCGAGTGGTTAGGGTTGCGATCAGCTCCGCTTGCTCGGTTTCGAGCTCACGCCGAAGCTGTGCGAGGGTTTTTGTATCCATGGTCAGTTCGCTTGATTGGCTGAAATGACGTTTATCATGGATCACCCACCCCACTTGTTACCCTGATGTAAATCAAGAATAACGATAAAACCTTACAAAAGGTCCGTTTTTAGCGGTTGAAAGCTGAGCTATAGTAGCGCTTCACTGTTGTTAAGTTGTTGTGAGTAGAGATAACAAAATGGAACATGATTTTAAAGAGCCGTATAGTCTGAAGTATTTCATTGGATTTTTACTGGTACTCCTTATTCCCACCTTGCCAGCAAGCCTGACTTGGATCGGTATTTTGTTTGGTCGTTAATTATCCTGGTGGACCGCGTTCAGCGGTTAAATGCGGTATTGTGCTGTACTGGCCGGGTGAGGGTCACTACACTTGTTAATGTGTTTCATTTCACCGTCAGGCCAGAACTTTGCGAGACCACAGCATGCAACACTCACTGCCATCTTCTTCTCCCCGTTGGCGCTGGCTTTGGAATAGCCTTGGTTGGCTGTGGGTCGGCTTAGGTACGGCGGGTATTTTTTTGCCGGTGCTACCAACGACGCCGTTTTTACTGCTGGCGAGTGGTTGCTTTATGCGTGGTTCGCCTCGTATTGCTAACTGGCTGCATGCACATCCTACCTTTGGGCCTATCTTGACTGATTGGTATCAAAAACGCGCCATTAGTCGTAAGGTAAAAGTACGAGCCACCGTGATGATTCTGGCCAGCTTTGCTTTTTCTATTTATATAGTCAGCTTTGTTTGGCTAAAAGTCATGCTGCTAATTTGCTTAATTGTGCTGTTATGCTGGTTTCTCCGCCTGCCTGAGACAGAATCTGTTGCCGCCTCGGCTGAAAATTCATAACATTGCGGTTTGCGTTTTTTTACCGGCGAGTATTGGCCATGAGCAACGACAGCCTGAATGTCATTAAACAAAGCATCAAAACCATTCCTGATTACCCAAAGCCTGGGATCCTTTTTCGCGACGTAACTAGCTTGATGGAAGATCCGATTGCCTATCAGGCAACCATAGATACACTCGCGAGCCAGTATCGTGACATGGGTTTTACCAAAATCATCGGTACCGAATCGCGCGGGTTTTTATTCGGCGCCCCGTTGGCACTGGCGATGAAATTGCCGTTCGTCCCGGTACGAAAACCCGGCAAGCTGCCTCGTGAAGTTATCAGTGAAAGTTATCAACTTGAATATGGCGAAGACACGCTAGAAATTCATCGTGATGCGATTAGCAGCGGTGATAACGTGCTTGTCATTGATGACTTATTGGCGACCGGTGGTACCATTGAGGCGACAGTAAAACTTGTGCGTCGTCTGGGCGGTGAGGTGAAGCATGCGGGCTTTGTCATCAGCCTACCCGATATTGGTGGTGAGGATAAACTTGCCCAAATGGGTGTTAACGTATTCAGCCTGTGCCAATTTGACGGCCACTAGTCTCTCTCCATACTGGGGCGCTGTGCGCCCTTGTTACGCTCCGCCTCATTGGATATTCAAATAGGAAGCCGAGAAACATGAGTTATCAAGTACTCGCACGTAAATGGCGGCCACACAGCTTTGATACCGTGGCAGGGCAACAACATGTACTGACTGCGCTTGCCAACGCGCTTGACCACGATCGTTTGCATCATGCTTACTTATTTAGTGGTACCCGTGGGGTAGGTAAAACCACCATCGCGCGTATTTTTGCCAAGGGGCTGAATTGCGAGCAAGGCGTTTCTTCATCACCTTGTGGTCAGTGTCAAACGTGCCGAGAGATTGATGAAGGGCGTTATGTCGATTTATTAGAGATCGATGCGGCATCGCGCACCAAGGTTGAAGATACCCGTGAGTTACTGGATAACGTTCAGTACAAGCCTGCGCGTGGTCGCTATAAGGTGTATTTGATTGACGAAGTCCATATGTTGTCTCGTCATAGTTTCAATGCGCTGCTCAAAACGCTAGAAGAGCCGCCTGAGTATGTGAAATTCCTATTAGCCACTACGGATCCGCAAAAGCTGCCGGTGACTATCCTGTCACGCTGTTTGCAATTTCACTTAAAGCATTTCGATGCCAGCCAAATTCAAACCCAGTTAGAAACCATCTTGGCGCAAGAGGGCGTAGATGCTGAGTCGCGTGCGTTGATGCTACTTTCTCGCGCGGCTGAAGGCAGCATGCGTGATGCACTGAGCTTAACCGACCAAGCGATTGCGCTAGGCAACGGCCAAATTACCACGGCATCGGTTAGCGACATGCTGGGTACACTGAGTACAGATCACGCATTGATGCTGCTTGAAGCGCTGGTGAACTACGATGCGGTGGAGCTGATGAGTGCTTTAGAGCAGATTGCTCACATTGGCGTTGAATGGGACGGTTTACTCAAAGAGCTGGCTGGGCAACTGCATCAAATCGCTTTACTGCAAGCGTTACCTAATACGCATAGCGAGGCGTCACCGGACAAAGCACGCTTGCATGCACTGGCGACCCGACTGTCGCCACAAGATGTGCAATTGTGCTATCAAATGGCGCTGCAGGGTCGTCAAGATTTACCGTATGCTCCTGATGGACGTGCGGGGCTGGAAATGGTGTTGTTGCGGATGTTGGCATTCCAACCGGTCAAAACAGTCCCCTATGAACCCAAGGCGATTTCTGTGCCGACC
Organism: Salinivibrio sp. PR5; assembly: GCF_001996085.1. Lineage (NCBI taxonomy): Bacteria > Pseudomonadati > Pseudomonadota > Gammaproteobacteria > Vibrionales > Vibrionaceae > Salinivibrio > Salinivibrio sp. PR5. The sequence goes on along the minus strand of NZ_MUFK01000007.1, from coordinate 10,149 downwards.
CAAGCCCCTCAAACGCAACAGGCTGCGACTCAGAAACCGCATACCGATCCGGCTCAGGCGATTGGGGCGTTAAAAGCGCAGGTGCAGCAAGCAACATCGACGCCAAGGGAGCAGGCTGCGTCAGCTCCTCAATCGGCGCCACCTCAATCACAACCTGAGCCACAGGCGCAACAGCCAGCGTCGACGCAGCCGGATAGGGCGGAGGAAGCTCAGGCTGCCCCTCAATCTGCGGCATCCAGTTTGATTCAGGCGCGGAATCAACTTCGTAGTCGCATGAAACGTCAATCGAGTCAGACGGATAACACGCCAAAAAAGACTGAGCGGACATCGGCCAAGCAAGATGCGTTATCAGTGCTGGATCGTATTACTGCGAATGCCCAGCCTGCGTCGCCGGTGTCCGACTCCTCTTTTGAGCAAGCGCCGGCGGCATTGTCTCATCAAAAAACGGCTGAAACGGCGCCGGTGTCTGATGAACCTTATCAATGGACGCCGACTCAACCGCAGCCCGAGAAAGCGACAGCCACGCATTTAACGCCAAATGCGCTTAAAAAGGCGCTGGAGCATGAAAAAACACCAGCGATGCGGGACAAGCTTGTCCATGAAGCGAACGCTGAGGATCACTGGTGTGCGTTGGCAGACAGTTTGGTGGTGCCGCGCTTGGTGAAGCAAATGGCACTGAATGCGTCGATGGTGCGTGAGGGCAATACGGTGGTGTTGACCTTACGTCCTGATCAGGCTCACCTCAATAAAGAAAAAGCACAACAACAGCTCGCACAGGCCTTGTCTCAGGCCCTAAATGCCCCCATAACATTGGAAGTCCATTTAGGCGATAGCGGGCGAACGCCATTGGAGTGGCGAGAACATCTCTATCAACAAAAATTAGCGCAGGCGACACAGAGCTTGCATAATGATCCGAATGTCGGTTTTATTCTGCAGCGTTTTGCTGCGGAACTGGATGAAGACAGCATTCGACCAATTTAGAACACCTAACCAAGAGAGAGAATTATGTTTGGTAAAGGCGGAATGGGTAACCTGATGAAGCAGGCGCAGCAAATGCAAGAGCGCATGCAAAAAGTTCAGGAAGAAATTGCCAATATGGAAGTCACCGGTGAGTCGGGCGCAGGCATGGTAAAAGTCACCATGACGGGTAGCCATAGCGTTCGTCGAGTTGAAATCGATGACAGCCTAATGGAAGACGACAAAGACATGCTGGAAGATCTGGTTGCAGCCGCATTCAATGACGCCGCACGTCGTGCCGAAGAGCAGCAAAAAGAGAAAATGGCCGAAGTGACGGGTGGTATGCAGTTACCACCAGGCATGAAAATGCCGTTTTAATCCATGCGTACCAGTCAGTTACTTGAACAACTGATGGACGCGCTGCGCTGCATGCCTGGGGTCGGCCCCAAATCAGCGCAGCGTATGGCCTATCATCTGCTTCAACGCAATCGTCAGGGTGGTATCGAGTTGGCGCAAGCGCTGACTGCAGCGATGACAGAGATTGGTCATTGCAGCCAGTGTCGCACCTTCACTGAAGAAGAGGTTTGTGCGATTTGCGACAATCCTCGACGTCAGCAAACGGGCTTAATTTGTGTGGTTGAAAGCCCAGCGGATATCGCCGCGGTTGAAGCGACCGGGCAATATTCTGGGCGTTACTTTGTATTAATGGGGCATTTGTCGCCATTAGATGGTATTGGTCCTGCCGATATCGGCTTAGACGTGTTGGAAAAACGCCTCACGCATGAGCCCATTGAAGAGCTGATCCTCGCTACCAACCCAACCGTTGAAGGCGAAGCAACGGCGCAATATATTGCAGAGCTATGTCGAGAACACGATGTGCAAGCTAGCCGTATTGCCCACGGTGTGCCTATGGGTGGAGAGCTTGAGCTGGTGGACGGCACCACACTCTCACACTCGATCATTGGCCGGCAGCGCTTAAGCTATAACTAGCTGAGAAGCATGACGCGCTGTACCATGACGCACTAATTTCTAAGCCTGACTTGGTCAGGCTTTTCTTTTTTTCTCCTCCTTGACTAGTAAGTGTGCAATCAATCATTTGATTGTTGACAAACTAGTCGTTAAGCGCTGTTGTGTAATTACTCATTACTAAACGTGCTTAACGTATGAAGCGTTTTCTCTCTTTCTTTCTTGTAAACTTCTTTCTCGCAAGCGCATTGGTCAGTAACCTGGCTCAGGCCGAGCCAGTTAAGCGCTCAAAATCGGGCATTTGTCACGACACCAATAGTCCCTATTACACCCGCGTCACGCGATTTACCGCATTTGACTCGCTGTCAGCCTGTCTTGAGGCAGGCGGGCGCTTACCTAAGCGGGCGACGTCTTCTCCAAAAGCGCTTGTCCATCAAGAAACCAACGCGGCGTTGCGCGATGGGCGTCCTTTCTCTGGACCCTATCAGCGAGACCATTGGCCCCATTGGTTGGACGAGGACAAAGATTGCCAAAACACCCGTGCTGAAGTCCTGATTGCCCGGAGCCAAGTGCCTGTGACCTACACACGGGATAATCGCTGCACGGTTGCCACGGGATTATGGGTTGGCGCGTTGACGGGCCAGTCGTTTACCCAAGCCAGTGATGTCGACATTGATCACCTTGTGCCATTGAAGTGGGCCCACGGTCACGGTGGCGAGGTATGGTCTCGGAAGAAAAAAGCCCAATTTGCCAATGACCCCGACAACCTGCTGATCGCCGATGATGCGCTGAATGCACAAAAAGGCGCGAAAGGGCCTGATGAATGGCTGCCGCCGGTCGAGACACTGCGTTGTGACTATGTCTATCGTTTTGATCGTATCGTCGCCCGTTACCAACTCCACTACGTGCCCAGTGAGCGGGAGGCCGTGAACCATTGGCTTGCCGCCTGTGGTTACGGGCCGCGGGGATAGCAAGGCTGGGTGAACTTGTGGCTGCTTTGCTTGATGACGCGAATAGATGACTAAGTGATTTATTTTTGGTCAGTTAAGCCTTGAAAGCGTCGCGAGCGGCCCCTATATCCAAAGAGACTTTATCCAATTCGTCATCAGGTGGTCCGCTTCGGGCTCACTTGGCGTTTAATTATCATAGCTTTAGGTAGATTGACATGAGCGTGAAAACCCCAGAAAAACACCAGTTTGGCTCTGATACATCCAAGCTGTTGCAATTGATGATCCATTCACTCTACTCAAACAAAGAGATTTTCCTGCGTGAGCTAGTCTCGAATGCGTCAGACGCGGCGGACAAGCTTCGTTTTAAAGCACTTTCGGCCCCTGAATTGTACGAAAATGATGGGGATTTACGTGTACGCCTCTCAGTAGACAAGGATGCAGGTACGCTGACTATCTCTGATAACGGCATTGGTATGAGCCGAGATGATGTGATCGCCAACCTTGGGACCATCGCGAAGTCAGGGACAGAAGAGTTTCTAAAGCAACTCAATGAAGATCAAAGCAAAGATTCCAACTTGATTGGTCAGTTTGGCGTGGGCTTTTATTCTGCCTTTATCGTTGCCGACAAGGTGACCGTGCACACCCGTGCTGCCGGTCTGGCGGCAGACCAAGCTGTATGCTGGGAATCTACCGGTGAAGGCGAATACACCTTAGAGCCTATCGAGAAAGCTGAACGCGGCACCGATATTATCTTGCATCTAAATGACGATGAGAAAGAATTCCTCAACGACTGGCGCTTGCGCGAGGTGATTGGCAAATACTCTGATCACATCGGTATTCCGGTTGAAATGTGGACCGTCGAAAAAGACGACGAAGGCAAGGAAACTGGCGAGGGCAAATGGGAAAAGGTCAATAAAGCACAAGCTTTGTGGACCCGTTCTAAATCAGACATTAGCGCGGACGAGTATAAAGAGTTTTATAAGCACGTCTCACACGATTTCGCGGAGCCACTGACATGGAGCCACAACCGTGTCGAAGGTAAAAATGACTACACAAGCTTGCTATACGTCCCGTCGAAAGCGCCGTGGGATCTGTTCAACCGTGAGCACAAACACGGTTTGAAACTGTACGTGCAACGCGTGTTCATTATGGATGATGCGTCGCAATTTATGCCAAGTTACTTGCGCTTTATCCGTGGTCTGATTGACTCGAATGATCTGCCGCTCAACGTCTCTCGTGAGATCTTGCAAGATAACAAGATCACTCAATCACTGCGCAGTGCTTGCACTAAGCGCGTGCTATCTATGCTCGAGAAGTTGGCTAAAAACGACGCGGAGAAGTATCAAACCTTCTGGCGTGAGTTTGGTCTGGTACTTAAAGAAGGTCCGGCTGAAGACTTTGGCAACAAGGAAAAAATTGCGGGCTTGTTGCGCTTTGCCTCGACGCATGAAGACAGTGCGGAGCAAACCGTTTCATTGGCGGACTACGTGTCGCGCATGAAAGACGAGCAAGAGAAGATTTACTACATCACTGCAGATAGCTATAACGCTGCGAAGCACAGCCCACACCTTGAGCAATTCAAGGCGAAAGGCATTGAAGTTATCTTGATGTACGATCGCATCGATGAGTGGCTGATGAGCTACCTCACTGAGTTTGATGGTAAGCAATTCCAAGCGATTACCAAAGCAGACCTGGATCTTAGCCAGTTTGACGACGAAGAAGCCAAAGCCAAGCGTGAAGAAACCGAAAAAGCGTTTGAGTCTGTGGTCGAGCGCGTGAAGTCTCATTTAGGTGAGCGCGTGAAAGATGTTCGTCCGACGTTCAAACTATCCGGCACGCCTGCGGTCGTGGTGACCGACCAATTTGAGATGGGCACCCAGATGGCGAAACTGCTCGAAGCGGCTGGGCAACAAGCACCGGAAGTGAAGTATATCTTCGAGCTCAACCCAGAGCATGATCTTGTCAAGCGTATGGCGGATGAGAGCGATGAAGAGAAGTTTGGTACCTGGGTAGAAATGCTGCTAGGCCAAGCGATGCTGGCAGAAAAAGGAAGCATGGATGATCCGTCTGAGTTCTTGGCGTCGGTGAACAAGCTTCTGACTAAGGTATAATCGACAACGTGCTGTGAAAGCGACATACTGAACAGCGACCAACAAGCCCGGCCGGATTGCCGGGCTTGATAGCGTTTCGTGAAGCGTGTATGTTTCGGGTCTTTGCGAATAGACGCAGTTTTACGAAACTCCAAAAACGATAAAAGGGGATCACTATGCGCATCATTCTGTTGGGTGCACCGGGCGCGGGTAAAGGGACGCAAGCGCAGTTCATCATGGAAAAATACGGGATTCCGCAGATTTCTACCGGTGACATGCTGCGCGCCGCGATTAAAGCGGGCACTGAGCTGGGCAAACAAGCCAAAGCGGTTATTGATGCTGGCGAGCTGGTGTCGGATGACATCATTCTGGGTCTGGTTAAAGAGCGTATCTCGCAAGATGATTGTGCCAAAGGGTTCTTGCTAGATGGGTTCCCACGTACAATTCCACAAGCGGATGGCCTAAAAGAAATCGGTGTTGCGATTGATTACGTGCTCGAGTTTGACGTGCCAGACGATGTGATTGTGGAGCGTATGAGTGGTCGTCGTGCTCACTTGGCGTCAGGCCGCACCTACCACGTGGTGTATAACCCACCGAAAGTGGAAGGCAAAGACGATGTGACTGGTGAAGAGCTGGTTGTTCGTGATGACGACAAAGAAGAAACAGTGCGTGCGCGCCTGAAGGTTTACCATGATCAAACCGCGCCTTTGATTGCTTACTACAAAAAAGAGGCGGATGCAGGCAATACGCAGTACTTCACCTTTGACGGCACCCAAGCGGTGGCAGACGTCAGTGTTGAGATTGAAAAAGCCCTAGGCTAACACTGGATGTTCTCCCAAGGAGAAGATTGAGTATATCGATTGCAGAAACCGGAGCAGACGATTAGTCGCTCCGGTTTTTTTATGGCAAGCTAGCCCAAAATCAAATTGTTACCGTACTGGTTCGGGTAAATCGTTTATACGCCAGTCTGTTCTAAGATTGCCGCCAAGGAATACAATCAAAATGACGGAAAAACACAATCAAGTCGGTGTGCTATTGGTCAACCTCGGAACCCCAGAAGCGCCGACCTCACAGTCAGTGAAAGCCTTTCTTTCTGAATTTCTACATGATCATCGTGTGGTTGATTTAACCCGTTGGTTATGGTGCCCATTATTACATGGCGTGATACTGCCGATTCGTTCACCGAAAGTGGCTAAGCTGTATCAAAGTATTTGGATGGAGGAGGGGTCGCCACTGATGGTGTATGCCAAACGTCAGCAAAAAGCGCTGGCTGAACAGGTGTCGGTTCCGGTTGCGCTTGGAATGACCTACGGTAATCCGTCGATTGCCCAAGGGCTTGATGAGCTGCAAGCAAAGGGCTGCGACAAGGTGTTGGTCTTGCCGCTTTATCCACAATATTCTGCCACCACCACCGCCGCGGTTTTCGATAAAGTGGCTAAATCATTGAAAGGGCGCCCAGTGATCCCTGCGTTGCGGTATGTGAACCACTATCATGATCACCCGCTTTATCAAGCCTCGTTAGCCCACTCGGTGAAGCAGCATTGGCAAGCGCATGGGAAAGGTGACTTGCTACTTTGTTCTTATCACGGCATACCGCAGCGTTTTGCCGATAATGGCGACCCTTATCCTCGGCACTGTGAGCAAACCACATCGCTGCTGCAAGCGGAACTCGGGCTTGCGGATAACGAGATCATGATGACCTATCAGTCCCGTTTCGGACGAGAAGAGTGGCTCAAGCCTTACACCGATAAGACCTTAGAGACGTTACCCAGCAAAGGGGTGAAAACCCTCGATATTATGACCCCAGCTTTTTCGGCTGATTGTCTTGAAACCCTAGAAGAAATTGCTGAGCAATGTCGTGACACCTTCCTCGAGGCAGGTGGCGAACGCTTCCGATTTATTCCATGCTTAAACGACGATGAGGCTCATATTCACCTGATGGCGTCGCTGGTGGCCCAACATACACAAGGTTGGTAGGGCAATAAATTTCATCGTGTAGACGCTACGCATGCGCGAATTCTGTGATAGAATTCGCGCCTCCCTTCCATTAGCTAGTTACACGAACCATGAAATTTCCAGGACAACGCAAGTCTAAGCACTATTTTCCGGTTCACGCCCGTGATCCTTTGCTCAACCCAGCCAGCGAACGTGGCTTTAAGCGCCCGCACGTGATTGGTATCGACCAAACCTTGGTCGACATTGAAGCAAAAGTGCCTGATGAATTTCTGGAGCGGTATCAGTTAAGTAAAGGGCACTCGCTTGTCATCGACGATGAGCGCGCAGAAGCACTGTATCAAGAATTGAAAGACAACAATCTTGTCACTCATGAGTTTGCGGGTGGCACCATCGGTAACACCTTACACAACTATTCAGCGCTGGCGGATGATCAATCTATCTTGCTAGGGGTGATGAGCCAAGATATTCGAATAGGTAGCTATTCTTACCGCTACCTGTGCAACACCTCAAGCCGGATGGATCTTAACTACCTGCAGCCAGTGCAGGGCCCAATTGGTCGTTGTTACGCCTTGATTGGCGATTGTGGTGAGCGTACGTTCGCCATCAACGAAGGCTTGATGAACCAACTCCATCCTGATTCAATTCCTGAGCATATCTTTGAAAACGCTTCTGCGTTGGTACTCACTGCGTATTTGGTTCGCTGTAAAGAAGGTGATCCAATGCCGCAAGCGACCATGCGCGCCATTGAATATGCGAAAAAGCACAACGTGCCCGTGGTTATGACGCTCGGCACCAAGTTTGTGATTGAGCAAAACCCACAATGGTGGCGTGACTTTCTTTCCGAGCATGTTAGCGTCGTGGCGATGAATGAAGATGAGGGTGAAGCCTTAACCGGTGAGAGCGATCCGCTCTTAGCGGCCGATGCTGCACTGCAGTGGGTGGATATGGTGTTGTGTACTGCAGGACCAATTGGTTTGTATATGGCCGGTTACACTGAGGATAAGTCGAAACGTCAAACCACCTTGCCGTTGCTGCCAGGTGCGATCCCTGAATTCAACATGTATGAATTTAGCCGTCCGATGATGAAAGCGGACTGTGAAACGCCGATTAAAATTTACTCTCACATTGCTCCCTATATGGGGGGGCCTGAGCGGATTAAGAACACCAATGGTGCTGGAGATGGTGCTCTATCAGCGTTGCTGCATGATATGTCTGCGAATCGCTATCATCGTGATAACGTGCCCAATTCGAGTAAGCACCAATACCCATTTATGACCTACTCCTCTTTCTCGCAAGTGTGCAAGTATGCCAACCGTGTCAGCTATGAAGTGTTGGCGCAGCACTCACCGCGTTTATCACGTGGGCTGCCTGAGCGAGAGGATAGCCTTGAAGAGGCGTATTGGGAGCGATAAGCCTCTAGTAAAAAAAACCGCCAATCGGCGGTTTTTTGTTTCTAATCTATGGTGTGCCCATCATTTTGCGCTTATTGATACGCTTTTTCATGTACAGTGCGTACGGCACGACCAGACGGATCGGCTTGGTTTTTGAAAGATTCATCCCACTCAATCGCTTTGGCACTTGAGCAAGCGATCGACGGGCCGCCCGGTACGCATTTCGCCGCATCGTCGAGCGGGAAGAGCTCTGCAAAGATCTCGCGGTACATATACGCCTCTTTAGTGGTTGGCGTGTTATAAGGGAACCGGAATGCCGCGGTCTCGAGCTGCTGATCCGTCACCTTCTCTTCGGCGATCGCTTTTAAGGTATCAATCCAGCCATACCCAACGCCATCACTGAATTGTTCTTTTTGGCGCCATGCTACCGAATCAGGAAGTAGGTCTCCAAAGCATTCGCGGATAATGTGTTTTTCCATTTTTCCGTTGCCGCACATCTTATCGTCTGGCTTGATCTGCATCGCCACTTCTAAGAAGGCTTTGTCGAGGAAAGGTACGCGTGCTTCCACGCCCCATGCTGCCATGGATTTGTTCGCACGTGCGCAGTCAAACATGTTGAGAGCAAGTAACTTACGCACCGTTTCTTCGTGAAACTCTTTCGCACTTGGCGCTTTATGGAAGTATAAATACCCGCCAAAGACTTCATCGGCGCCTTCACCGGAGAGCACCATTTTGATCCCCATCGCGCGGATCTTACGAGACATCAGGTACATCGGCGTGGAGGCACGGATTGTGGTGACGTCATAGGTTTCGATGTGATAAATCACGTCACGAATCGCATCCAGCCCTTCTTGAATGGTGTAGGTAAACTCATGATGAACCGTGCCAAGATGATCCGCCACTTCCTTGGCGGCTTTCAAATCGGGGGCGCCTTCAAGGCCGATAGCAAACGAGTGAAGACGAGGCCACCATGCTTGGCTTTGATCGTCATCTTCGATGCGGTTGGCCGCAAATTGTTTGGTGATGGCAGAAATCACGGACGAGTCGAGTCCACCAGAAAGCAACACGCCGTAAGGAACGTCGGTCATTAGTTGGCGGTGAACCGCGGCTTCGAGTGCTTCTTTCAACGCCGCTTTATCGGTTGTGTTTTCTTTCACACCGTCATAATCCATCCAATCACGCTTGTAATAGCGCACCGGCTCGCCTTGTTTACTCCATAGGAAATGGCCCGGAGGAAATTCACTGATGCTCTTGCACACAGGCGTTAAGGCTTTCATTTCCGAAGCCACGTAGTAGTTGCCGTGTTCATCATGACCGTGGTAAAGCGGAATAATACCAATGTGGTCACGGCCAATCAGGTAGGCATCTTGCTCCTCATCATAAAGGATAAATGCGAAGATACCGTTGAGGTAGTCAAGCAGCTCAGGTCCTTTTTGCTGATACAAAGCGAGAATGATTTCGCAATCTGACTCGGTTTGAAATGGATAGTCAGGAGCAAACTCAGCACGCAATTCTTTGTGGTTGTAAATTTCGCCATTGACCGCTAATGCTTGGGTTTTATCTTGGTTATATAAAGGCTGGGCACCACTGTTTAGATCGACAATCGCTAAACGCTCATGGACCAAAATAGCTTTCTCGGATGAGTAAATGCCCGACCAGTCAGGACCACGGTGACGCATGGTTTTGGACATCTTTAAAGCCACTTCACGGAGCTGCTGTGGGTCGGTTTTTATATCAAGCACCCCAAACACTGAACACATACTTTCCTCTCAAATTCATCTAGCCAACAAGGCGATAACAGGTTGACAACCACTCTGCCTTGCACGATCAGGATAGACA
>NZ_MUFK01000069.1:0-9696 GCF_001996085.1 Salinivibrio sp. PR5 | reverse complement strand
TTCTAGGGTCTGTCGCCGCATAATCTACCTAATGCGTGCATCGGTAGTAGTGGCGTTCACAGGTTCAACGAAAAAGCAGTGAGTTCAGTTTCAAACTGACATGAGTTAACAAAAAATGACATTAATTTGACAATTGTGTTTATAGCGTCTATGGAAACTTATGCGATTTTTTTGCGTAAATTTCTAGAGTAAACACTCAATTGATAGGTTTGTCATATTCTGTAATTTTACTGTCATGTGAATGAATATTGTTTTTTTTATTTTGTAAGTGGCTGGTATCGAAAGAGAAAAAAAGTCTCGCCGTGCAAGTGGAGATCGTTGATTGTGTCGGCAAATCAAGATAAATATAGACCACTTAATTGAAGCGTGTCATACGGATAAATGTTTTTACGCCCGGGATGGCATAAAAACATTTGTGAGAAGGTAGGCCAATGTCGCCTGCCCAAGCATCAGTTAGCTGAAACATAGTTAACAGGGAGTAGTGGACTATGCTGTCGTACTTTTTACGTCGGTTGTTGTTGGTGGTGCCGACTTTTCTTGGCATTACTATTTTGATCTTTGGTATCACCCGTCTCGTGCCAGGGGGACCGGTCGAGCGGATGATGACGCAAATGCAAGCACAAGCCGATGGTGGCTCTAGCCTGCAGCGTGCTGGTGACAGCTCGGCGTTATCGGAAGACCAAATTGCCGAGTTACGCGCCTTTTATGGGCTCGATAAACCCGTGCTGGAAGCCTATGTTGATTGGCTGGGCAAACTCGCCAATTTCGACTTGGGCGAGTCGACGCGCTACTACGAGCCGGTCACTGACATGATCGCCGAGCGTCTGCCTGTCTCGTTGTTTTACGGCGGGATGACCTTCTTTATCAGTTATTTTATCTCTCTTCCGCTCGGTTATTACAAAGCCCTCAAACACGGTTCAGTGTTTGACTCTTCTTCCTCTGTGCTGATCTTTATCGGGTTTGCCTTACCCGGCTATGTGGTCGGGGTATTGCTGATCACCTTGTTTAGCTATCACCTCGAGTGGTTCCCAATGGGGGGCTTTGTTGGCGATGCTTACTACGACGCGACCAGTTTTTGGGAGCGCGCCAAAGATGTGATGTGGCATGCGGTTCTGCCGCTGATTTGTTATCTGATTGGTGATTTTGCCACTCTGACCATGACGATGAAAAACAACCTGATGGAAAACTTATCTGCCGATTATATTCGCACAGCCATCGCCAAAGGGTTGCCGTTCCGTTCGGCGGTGCGCAAGCACGCGCTGCGCAACAGCTTAATTCCGATAGCCAGCCATTTTGGTAACTCTTTATTGTTCTTTATGACTGGTGCGTTTTTGATTGAAGTAATTTTCAATATTAACGGCATTGGCTTACTTGGCTATGAGTCGATTATGGAGCGCGACTATCCGGTGGTGATGGGCATTGTCGCCATCAATGCGCTTTTACTACTGGCCGGCAACATTATCTCAGATATCTGTGTTGCTATGGTTGACCCTCGCGTGAAGTTTGGATCTTGATATGTTGACGTTTAGCCCTTTAACTCAAAAGAAAATCCGCAGCTTTAAACAAATTAAACGCGGTTACTGGTCGTTTATCATCCTTGCCGTGATGCTGGTCTTATCGCTGTTCGCCGAGTTTTTTATTAACAGTAAAGCGTTAATGGTCAAATACAACGGCGAGTATTATTTCCCGGTACTGAGTGATGTGCACTTGGCGAGCGATTTTGGTCAAGTGGGCACTAGCGAAGCTAACTACCGTCAACTTGCCAAAGCCTTTGCCGCGCAGGGCGGTGACAATTATGTGGTGATGCCACTAGTGCCGTGGAACCCGCTTGAACAAGACTTTAGCGGCGATTTTCCACCGACTGCGCCAAGCGCCGAAAACAAGCACTATCTTGGCACCGATGAGATCGGACGCGATATTCTCGCCCGCCTTGTCTATGGCTTTCGAACCGCAATGGGCTTTGCATTACTGACCATGGCCGCTTCGTATGCGATTGGTACTGCGGTAGGTTGTGCAATGGGCTTTTGGGGCGGCAAGTTTGACTTGTTTTTCCAGCGCTTTATCGAAATCTGGTCGATGGTACCGTTTTTGTACGTGATCATGATATTGGTCTCGATTCTTCAGCCCACCTTTGCCCTCTTTGTAGGGATTAACGTACTGTTTGGTTGGATGGCGATCACTTGGTATATGCGCACCATGACCTATAAAGAGTCAGCGCGCGATTATGTGATGGCCGCGAGGGCGCTGGGGGCGTCGACCAGCCGGATCCTTTTCCGTCATATTTTACCCAACACTATGGTGATGATTGTTACTTTGGCGCCTTTCACCATCGCCCTCAATATTACCGCACTAACGGCGCTGGATTATCTCGGCTTGGGGCTGATGCCACCGACGCCAAGTTGGGGGGAGCTGTTGCAGCAAGGCAAATCGAATTTGGATGCGCCATGGATTGTTGCATCCGTGGTGACCTCACTGGTGGTGGTATTGGTGATGGTGACCTTTATTGGTGAAGCGGTACGCGCTGCCTTCGATCCGAAAAAATTCACCCGTTACGATTAATTATTAGCACAGTGAGCAATGTGTGAATCACGATAGGGATATCACGATGAAAAAACTGATCCTTGCGACCTCAATCTCGATGTTTAGCCTGAGCGGTTGGGCAGCCTCGTTGCCTGAAAACCTCAATTGGCAAACCAACTGGGATGCGCCCAAAATTGGCTCACCAGAGGCAAAACGCGGTGGTACACTGCGTACCCATTTATTAAGTTTTCCGCAGACATTGCGCACCGTTGGCCCAGACTCCAACTCAGGTCTGCGTAGCTATTTCCTTGATGAAATGCCCTCATTGGTGAAACGTCACCCTGACACCTTGGAATGGATCCCGGATTTGGCCAACGAGTGGGCGTTTGGCGATGATCATAAAACCATCTACTTTAAGCTCAACCCAGACGCGACCTGGTCTGATGGTAAGCCCGTCACCGCTGATGACTTTGTCTTTATGATGCAGTTTTATCGCTCCAAAGATATTGTTGCGCCTTGGTATAACGACTATTACACCAACACCATTGGTGGTGTCGAAAAAATAGATGCTCACACCATTGCCGTGCGCAGCGCGATTGAGAAAAACGATGACGATTTGCTGTATATTCTTGGCGGTCTCGTTCCACGCCCTGCGCACTTTTATGCCAACCCACGCAAAGATGAAAACCAAGATGGCATTGCCGATGACTATGTGCGCCGCTACAACTTTAAGGCCGAACCCACCGTGGGACCTTATGCGTTAGGACGAGTGCAAAAAGGCCGAAGCGTTACCTTTGAGCGCGTGGATGACTGGTGGGGTTATACCAACCCGTATTATCAACATCGCTATAACGTCGATAAGATTCGAATGCGTGTAATTCGGGATAATGACATTGCCATGAAGCACTTTGAAAAAGGCAATTTGGATGTGTTCGATTTGATTCTGCCCGATATCTGGCACGACAAAACCCAATCTGAACCCTATAGAAAGGGCTACATCACTAAGTATTGGGGGTATAACGAGATCCCAGTTGGCGCGGGTGGCTTGTGGCTAAATACCGCCATGCCATTGCTGGATGACATCAATGTGCGCAAAGGCATCATCTATGCCACTGACTTTGATGGCATGATCAAAAAAATCACCCGTGGTGACTACTCGCGTAAACCGCATGCGATGGGCTTTGGTCATGGTGAATACGACAACGACGGGGCGACACCGCCTGCGTTCGATCCTAAAAAAGCGGTCAGTTATTTCGAAAAAGCCGGCTTTAATCAGGTGGGGCCAGATGGCATTCGTATCAACGACAAAGGCGAGCGTTTAAGCTTTGCGATCACTTATGGTTATCAACACCACACGCCGCGTATTGCTTACTTAAAAGAACAAGCTAAAAAAGCGGGTCTGGAATTTACCATTAACTTGGTCGATGGCTCATCGGCGTTTAAATACGTGTTGGAGAAAAAGCACCAAATTGCCTTTCTCAATATGGGCACTTCCGAAGTTCCTGCCTATTGGGAATACTTCCACTCGGATAATGCCAATAAAGCGCAAACCAATAACCATACCAATTACAGCGCTCCAGAGTTGGACGCGTTAATTATGGCTTACAAAACGGAGTTTGATCTGGAGAAGAAGTATCAGTTGTCGCACCAGATCCGCGCTAAGATTTCTGAGGCGAGCGTGATTGCCCCGGGTTACATGGTGCCGTATGTGCGTCAAGGTTTTTGGCGTTATGTACAAATCCCAGATAACGCGATGACCAAGCGCACAGAAACCATGATAAGTAACGGGTCGGTGATTGGTCTTGGCACATACTGGATTGATGAAGAGATGAAAGAAGCCACCGAAGAAGCCATGGACGAAGGTAAAGCCTTTGAACCTGTAACCATCATTGATGACAGATACAAGCTGTAGAGGCAATTATGACGCAGGATGTCATTCTATCGGTTAAGGATTTGACCGTTAATTTTACCACTGACGATGGCCCCCGTGAGGTACTTCACGGGGTGAGCTTTGAGGTCAAAGCCGGGCGCACGCTCGGCTTGGTAGGCGAGTCGGGTAGCGGCAAAAGTGTCACCGCGATGTCAATTATGGGCTTACTCCCTAAGCCCTATGGGCAAATAACGGGCGGCGAAATCTTATACCGCGGGACCGACTTGGTCACTCTGCCCGCCAAAGAGCGCTATGCAATGCGCGGCAATCGGATCTCGATTATCTTTCAAGACCCGATGACAGCGTTAAACCCTGTGCACACCATTGGCCGACAAATCAATGAAGTCTTGACGCTACACCGCCCAGAGCTGGACAAAAAAGCCCGCGCGGCGTGTGCGCTCGACATGCTGGCTAAGGTGAAAATCCCGATGCCAGAAAAGCGGCTGAACGAGTATCCGCATAACCTGTCTGGCGGGATGCGTCAGCGGGTAATGATCGCGATGGCACTGGCCTGCAAGCCTGATATCTTGATTTGTGATGAGCCAACCACCGCCTTGGATGTAACGGTGCAGGCCTCGATTTTGGATTTGATTAACGAACTGCAAGAAGAAACCGGCATGGCGGTAATTTTTATCACCCACGATCTAGGAGTGGTCGCCGAGGTATGTGACGATGTGGCGGTGATGTACGATGGCCAAATTCGCGAACGGGCCGATATTTTCACACTCTTTGATCACCCAGCCCATCCGTATACCAAGCGTTTGTTGGGATTAATGCCAGGGCGTCACCATCAACCCAAGCAGATGATTGATATTCGTCCGTTGGAAGACTTTGATGCTGCGCCATCATCTACGTAGTTGCAGGAGAACGAGATGAGCAAGGAAGTCCTCAGAGTAGAAAATCTGAAGCAGTATTTTGTCTCGGGCAAAGGCCTGCTTCGTCAAGGCTACACCATTAAAGCCGTCGATGGCGTATCGCTCTCGGTGTCACAAGGCGAAACGCTGGGGCTGGTCGGTGAGTCGGGATGTGGCAAAAGCACCCTTGGCCGTACCATGCTTAAGCTGTTTGAGCCGACTGAAGGGAAAATTTTCTTTGAAGGTAAAGACATCACGCATTTATCGCCACGTCAGATGCGGCCACTGCGCAAAGACATGCAGATTGTCTTTCAAGACCCGCTCGAATCGCTAAACCAGCGCCATACCATTGGCGGGATCTTAGAAGAGCCCTTTATTATTCACAATATTGGCACCGCGAAAGAGCGTCGCCAGTGGGTACTTGAGCTATTAGACAAAGTCGGTTTACCCCATGATGCGGTTAACCGCTATCCGCATGAGTTTTCGGGTGGTCAGCGCCAGCGGATTGGTATTGCACGAGCGATCGCCCTTAAACCGAAACTGCTTATTTGTGACGAATCCGTCTCTGCCTTGGATGTGTCGGTGCAGGCACAGATTCTTAACTTGCTGCTGAAGTTACAGCAAGAGATGAACTTGGCGATGATTTTTATCTCCCATGACTTATCGGTGGTCCGTCATATCTCCGATAAGGTGGCAGTGATGTACTTTGGTCATGTGGTAGAAGAGGGGCCGACTGAAACCGTCTACCATCATCCCCAGCATGAGTACACCCAAAAGCTACTCTCCGCGATCCCAATCACCCACCCCAAATATCGCAAACACAAGCGCCGCGCCGAGCAACCGGTGGCCGAAAAAAAGCCTGAAGCGGTGAGTTAAGTACACGCCCCTCTGATGAGGGGCGTGGTTGTTTGGCGTGTCGGCACATTGAGCCGTTGATAGAGTCTGGCTCAACTCTTTGTTGCTATTGTTTGAAAAATATAGAAAAGTGACCCTTTCATAGCGCCTACAACCCGTGGTTTGTAAGGTGAAACTGACTCATCACGTGGAAGGAAAATGCAGCAGGTCGGAATTTATGAGCAGCTGGTAACGCAGCTTATTGAGAGCCGTATTGATCGAGAACGATTCTATGTTGGTGAGCGAGAGCTTACCAGCAACGAGGCGTCCGTTTGGTTGTCTCGCTTTTTATCGCATGTTTTACATCATGTGCTCGACGCGGTGCCCGCCAGTGACGATCGCCTAGCTCAGCAGATTTCGCTATCCAACCAATTCTTGCTGTGGCTGAAAACCCAGATCCACGATAAAGACATTATCGACGATAATTTGCTCGCGAGTCAGGGGAAAATCCTGACGGCCCTTTATGAGTTTGAAAATCCGATAGCATCTGATTTACCGCGTTATGTGCAAGATATTTTCCCATTCACCGGCTTAACGCAAAGTGAGCTTTTTTGTGGCAGTAATGCGGGCCTTTCATTGGAGTCAGAGCTGAAAAGGGAGATTTTATCCGCAGACAAAATCTATTGGTTGGTGTCATTCATCAAGTGGGCGGGGATAAGAATTTTCCGAAAAGAGCTGGAAGCCTTTACCCGCAGTGGTCGCGAGTTAAAGGTCATCACCACATCATACATGGGCGCGACAGACGCGAAAGCGGTGGAGTATTTAGCCAGCCTACCTAATACCGAGGTGAAGTTAAGCTACAACACTGAGCGCGAGCGTCTTCACGCAAAAAGCTATTTGTTTCTGCGCGAGACCGGCTATCACACCGGTTATATTGGATCGTCAAACCTCTCTCATTCTGCACTGACGAATGGCTTGGAGTGGAACCTCAAAATTACCTCGCAAGAAATTCCCCATATTATCAATAAATCACTCAGCACCTTTGAAACGTATTGGGCGTCGAATGAATTTGAGCGGTTTGATGGAGATGTAAAAAGTACCGAAAAACTGAATCAAGCCCTTCGGCAGCAGCGGGGTGGCGAAGAAGATGGTGCTACGTTTTTCTTCGACCTCTCTCCTTTCCCTCACCAGCGTGAAATTCTGGAGCAGCTGACGGTTGAACGTCAGACGCATCAACGTTTTCGCAATTTAGTGGTGGCGGCAACAGGCACTGGTAAGACACTGATCTCTGCGTTTGATTTTGCCCGTTTTTTGAAAAAACACCCTGATGCCAACTTTTTATTTGTGGCCCATCGTGAAGAAATCCTTAAGCAAGCGCGTGCGGCCTATCGAGGGGTATTACGTAACAGCACCTTTGGCGAGCTGTGGGTCGGTGGTCACACGCCAGATCATTACCGTCAGCTGTTTGTCTCGATTCAAACATTGAACAACCAGCTCGATACGATCAACTTGACGGCCGATTACTATGACTACATTGTGATTGATGAAGTGCATCATATTGCTGCGAGCAGTTATCGAGCGGTTTTGCACCACTTTTCGCCGTCAGTACTACTGGGTCTGACGGCGACACCCGAGCGTCACGATGGCGGCGATATTCTCGCGGATTTTGGTGGCGTTATTGCGGCTGAGGTTCGGTTGCCAGAGGCGATTAATCGTCGTCATCTTTGCCCATTCCAATATTTTGGTATTGATGATGATACCGATCTGAGGACCATTCCTTGGCAACGTGGCCGCTATGATATTGCACAGCTGACTAACCTCTATACCTCCAACCAAGCGCGGGTGGATAAGATATTACTCAGCATGAACGAGATCATCACGGATCTTAGCCGTATGAAAGCACTCGCTTTTTGTGTGAGTAAAGAACACGCTCAATACATGGCTCAACAGTTTTCACTGCAAGGACTGAAGGCGGATGTGTTGACCAGCGACAATCGGCATGAACGCCAGCGAAAGCAGCAATCGCTGCGCGCCGGTGAGGTGAATGTGCTTTGTGTGGTTGATATTTTCAACGAGGGGGTCGATATTCCTGAAGTGGATACCTTATTGTTTCTGCGTCCCACCGAGAGTTTAACCATTTTCCTTCAGCAGCTAGGCCGCGGTTTACGGCTAGCCGAAGGCAAAGAGTGCTGTACCGTACTGGACTTTGTTGGTCATTCGCGTCCCGAGTATGACTTTGCAAATAAGTTTCGGGCGCTGGTGGGCAAGAGCGCTCGAGCGATCAATCGTGAGATTGAACAAGGCTTTCCCCATGCGCCTTTGGGCTGTCGTATTGAGCTTACTAAGCGCACCCAAGAAATGGTCTTGGATAACATCCGCAAAGCGTCGCTAACGCTAAGGCGCTTAGTGGCAATGGTTCGGCAATATCCTCAACACACCCACCTGCCGCTGACGCTAGCGAACTTCCTAACCTTGTATCCGCATATTGATTTGAACGAACTATACAAGCGGGGCTGTTGGTCAGAATTGGTGTTCAAAGCAGAACTACAGGTTAATGATTCTCTTGTTGATGAAAGTGCACTTAAAACAATCAAGAAGGCGATTTTTCAGCGGATTTTAACTACGGATGATCATGCGTATCTACAGTTTTTACAGCAGCTTTGCCAAACAGACTTTGCGCCTGATACGGGTAGCGAACGGCATCGACTCATGTGCCATTATGATGTTTGGCAACAAACTGGGCCAGCACTTGGTTTTTCATCCATTGCGCAAAGCTTTGCCGCGCTAAGGCGGCTGGGCATCAAAGCAGAATTAGTGGATGTGGTGGACTGGAAACTATCACAAACCAAGCACGAGCAGTCGCGGATGGACGATTTGCCTGATGTGCCATTGCGGCTTCATGCGCGATATTCGCGTGAGCAAATTCTAGTTGGCTTTGGCGCTACCACCTTTGAGCGGCAGCCACCTGCACGAGAGGGGCTCTATGCGCTTAAAGATCAAAACATTGAGTTGCTATTTGTCACCTTGGATAAAAATGAAAAGCAATTTTCCCCGACGACCATGTACCACGATTATGCGATCAACGCGTCACGCTTTCACTGGCAATCGCAAAACAGCTCGCGTCCTGATAAAGGCCGAGGCAAAGATTACATTCAACATCAAAAAATAGGGAAGCGCCTGTTTTTGTTTGTACGTGAGCAAACCAAGGATGAATTCGGGCGTACCATGGGGTTTGTGAATTTTGGCGAAGTGAATTATATCTCGCACACCGGATCTCAGCCGATGGATATTACGTGGGAGCTAGCCACTCCGATGCCAAACTTTATGTGGCAGCAAGCGGCGAAGCTGGCAGTAGGCTAGGAGCCGATGCGCGTCTTTTGTCTTCACGAGCCTCAAATGTAGGGCAAATAATGGCTGGGTGAGTATCGGGTAGGCTAACCAGATAGAGACAGCTCAATATAGCGCGCTCGAGCTATCTCTATCTGTCTGAACGTCAGTGCTGAGAATCGCTATTGATTACTCAATATTCTGGATCTGAATGTGGGTTTTATTTTAATG
>NZ_MUFK01000068.1:0-16823 GCF_001996085.1 Salinivibrio sp. PR5 | reverse complement strand
TACTCAACATGTACGTATTCAAAACCTTGAGTGAAGTCCGAGACCTGACAGAAAAATGGATGAAGGAATACAACGATGAACGCCCTCATGACTCACTCGATGATCTGACTCCTTGGGAGTATTTAGCAAGGCATGAAAGTAGGAAAAACTCTAATTTAGAGTGCCACTAAAACAGGGAGGGTTACATAAGAAACGAAAATTAACTCCAATACTTGTACGTTCATGCAGACTAATTAAAGAGCCTGGGTGGCAATGAGATTTGAGGGTTTTAATGGTCCCCGTACCCCACGCCGTACCCAGATCGATTTTTAGTTTGTTAAAATGACCCTAAAGCCCTTATTTGATGCGCTCTAACCACATTCCCGCTTGGGTATAGTGGGTAGATTGCTTGGGCCCCCACGCAGAGGTCAGAGTATTCAGGTAGCGTGTTTTTATCGGGGTCTACGGTTAGATCACTTTAAGCTGCTTAGTCCCAGTCACTGAGAGGCTACCTTTAGCTGCTTGCTCGATGTGCCCACTCCACCAGCACATCATTGGGCGTCGGCGTTCAATGTAATCTGTCCGGTTATACGCACTCCGTACCTGGTTGTCATCAACGTGGGCAAGTGCGGACTCGATGAGGTCTGCATCAAAACCCTGCTCGTTCAGTGTTGTACTTGCCAGGGAGCGTAGCCCATGACTCACTAGCCGGTCGGCAAACCCCATTCGTTTTAGTGCCATATTGGCCGTTTGGCTATTACAAGGTTTTTGCGGGTCACGATCTGAAGGAAAAATAAAATCACGATGGCCACTTATCGGTTTGATTACTTCTAATATCGCCAGCATCTGCTCTGTGAGTGGGATCCGGTGTTCTCTTCTTTTTTTTGTCCTCTCCGCCGGGATAATCCATAGTTCGTTATCCCAGTCTATTTCATCCCATCGTGCAGCTGCCGCTTCTGCTGGTCGCGTCATGGTGTGTAGCTGCCATTCGATTAGGCACCGGGTAACCCGCTTAATATTCGCGTAAGCAAGCTTTTGCATTAACTCTGGTAGTTCATCGGGCGTTAACGCTGCCATATGGCTCTTTTTGGGCTTTTTGAATGCAGCGCCAATGCCCGATAACGGATTAGCGTGGATAAGGCCACAGTTAACCGCGTAGTTCATCATTTCGTTTAGTCGTTGGACCAAACGCTTTAATGTCTCTAGGCTGCCCGATGCTTCAATGGGCTTTAAGGCATCTATCACCATAGGGGCAGTGATTTTGGAAAGGGGAGTAGCGCCAAGCTTTGGAAAAATGTGACGTTCCAGAGAGCGCCATATATCGGTCGCGTATCCCTCAGTCACTTGCTCTTTTTTCAGCTCGAACCACTGGTAGGCGACTTTCTCTACCGTATGCTCGGTGAGCGCAATCTCTTGCCTTTGTTGCTCTTCACGGTGTTCCTTAGGATCGATGTTTTGAGCGAGGAGGGCTCTTGCATCCATGGTCGCTTTACGCGCTTGAGAGAGGGTAACAGTGGGATAGGCACCGAGGCTGAGGTTGGTGCGCTTTTTGGTGAATGGGCGCAGGTAATTAAAAAGCCAAAGCTTAGAGCCGGTTGGTTTAACTCTTAGTCTGAGCCCGTCGCCATCATAGAGTAGGTACTCTTTCTCTTCTGGCGTTGCCGCTTTTATCTTCTTATCCGTAAGCTTAGCTATGATTTTAGCCATAATGGGTACACCTCTCAGCCTCCATTTTCATCAGTGTACACCTCGGTGTACCTAAAAATCAAAGCGGTTGGTGGACCTCTATGGACCTTAGTGAACGCTAAGTTATTGATTTTGCGTTGCTTGAGGCAATAAAAAAGACGTCCGTGGACGTCTTTGAATATAAAATTGGTGGAGCTGGCGGGAGTTGAACCCGCGTCCAGAATCAGTCTAACCAATGGCGCTACATGCTTAGTTTGTCTTTAATCTCGTCAGTGTGCTGCGGACAAACACGCCACACAAAGACATACCCGACTTAGATTTAACGCTTCAGCTTTCGGGTCAAAGCATCCACGCGATCCTGTTTGGTTTTGACTATCCTTGATCCCCGTCCTACAGGCGAAGGCTAGGGAGGATAGGCACTCAACAGGTTATTAAGCTGCTAGTGCGTAGTTTTCGTCGTTTGCGACTATTTTTTTGCGGCTTTTTTCGAGGCCAACCGCCCCTCGGCATGCTCCACGGGCCTTCTCAATCCTGTCGAATCCTGAATCAGCCCCAGAGTTTGGACGGCAGAGTCTAACATATTGATCTACCGCGTCAACGATTAACGTGCTGCGTTTTTCATGATTCTGGCTTTTTGACGTTGCCAGTCTCTGTCTTTCGCGGTATCGCGTTTATCGTGAAGTTTTTTACCTTTTGCTAAGCCGATTTTGAGCTTGGCGAAGGATTTTTTCCAGTACAGGGAAAGAGCCACGACTGTGAAACCATCCCGGTTAACTTTTCCAATCAAGGTATCAAGCTCACGACGCTTAAGCAAGAGCTTGCGTGTACGCTGAGGATCAGCCACCACATGGGTGGAGGCCACATTAAGCGGGGTGATGGTTGCCCCGAACAAAAAGGCTTCCCCGTCTTTCAGCAACACATAACTTTCGCTGATATTGGCTTTACCGGCACGGAGAGATTTCACTTCCCAGCCTTGTAGCTCAAGCCCGGCCTCAAAGTCATCTTCGATGAAGAACTCATGGCGAGCTTTTTTATTCAGCGCGATGGTGTTACTGCTTGCTTTGTTCTTTGCGTTTTTCTTAGCCATAGTGGGCGCATTATAAAGGCTATGTGTTGAGGAATGAAAGGATTATCGCACGAGCCTGAGTGAAGCGCATCTGTATTTGTCGATACACGCGGCTGCACGCTTTGGTGAATAGATGCGGCGGTGGTATGATTTCGCGGTTAACTTGCAAGGAGTCCTTATGCCGCAAATTATCCGCTCGGCTTTAGTGCCTTACAGTGCTGAGCAAATGTTTGCCTTGGTGAATGATGTTGAGGCCTATCCACAGTTTTTGCCTGGGTGCGTGAGCACACGCTTGATTGAGCACACTGACACAACCATGGTGGCATCGTTAGACGTGGCGAAGGCAGGCATCAAGAAAACCTTTACGACCAAAAATTACTTGGTGGAAAACACGCGCATTGATATGACATTGGTCGATGGGCCATTTAAACGGCTGAGCGGAGGTTGGCGTTTTACACCGCTTTCCAGCGACGCCTGTAAAATTGAGCTCGATCTTGAATTTGAGTTTACCAATCGATTAGTTGAAGTGGCGTTTGGTCGTATCTTCAGCGAGCTAACAAGTAGTATGGTGAAAGCATTTACTGAACGAGCGAAAACGATCTATGAGTGAAGAAACACTACTCCGTGTTGAGGTGGTCTACGCATTGCCGAATGAGCAGCGGATTTTTAATTGTGTGGTGAAACCGCAATCGACCGTTGAAGAGATTATTCGCCAATCTGGTGTGCTTAAAGCTTACCCAGAGATTGATTTAGACAACAATAAAGTTGGCATCTTCAGCCGCACCGTGAAGCTGGATGCGCAAGTGCGTGATGGAGATCGTATTGAGATTTATCGCCCACTGCAGGCGGATCCCAAAGAAATTCGCCGACGCCGAGCGGAACGAGCGAAGCTAGAAGGAAAAGCGGATCCTGTTACGGGCGGACGCGTGGATACCCAGCGCAAGCGCTCTTAACGCCGTCAACGGCTTTCGCAACGAACATGAAAAAACGCCGACTCGCGGCGTTTTCTTGTATCAAGAAAGCGCGGATTCTTGTCTTGTTAACGTATTAGTCTCGATAGACGTGTTGTAAAAAATACGTCAAACGTTCGGTAACTCGTTCTGGTTGCTCAAGGTTGGCAATATGTCCTGCCTCTGGGATCAGTGTGAGCTCCGCGCCTGTGATCTCATCTTGCATCAAATAGCTCTCAAGCGGCGGACGAGCCACATCGTGTTGCCCCACCATAATCAGCACGGGCAATGCTAATTTGGCGAGAGCATCGATTTGATCGCGACGGTCAAAGGTAAGATGGCCAATACGCGCGACGGCGTTAGCGCGATCGCCTTCAAGTTGCTGGAGCGAGTGATGGAAAGCGTCGACGAAGTGCGGTTGCTGTGCCAGCGTGGCGGGGGCGAAAAACAGTGGCACGATGGCGTCGAGAAGCGGCGCGGGGACATGCTGGACTTGCTCGATAGTGGTGAGCATTCCCATGTATTTTTGGTGCGTTACCTCGGGCTCGCGACCGACAAAGGTGTCCATTAACACCAATGCTTTCAAACGCGAAGGCGCTAACTGAGCAAACTCAACGCCCCACATTCCGCCAACGGACAGACCAATGAGCGTGACCTGTTCGATGTTGAGGTGATCGAGCAGTGCGAGCATGTCTGCCGCAATATCAGCGAGCGAGTGTGTCTGCTCGGGGGCATCGTCTGAGTCCCCGTGGGCCCACAAGTCAGGCACAATGCAACGGTAATGGCGACTTAACACTTCAACCTGAGGCGCCCACATGGCACTGTCCCACAGGTAGCTATGGCCGAATAACAGAACAGGCCCTTGCCCAACATCTTGGTAAGCAAGGCGTTTTCCATGGTGTTCGAAGATATGTTTCATAGTGTGATAGCTAAGCGTAAAAGCTTAAGACTACCATGAACGCGAAGGCATAGGAGCTCCGCGCAGTGGCGATACCGCGCGGAAACGTGAATTATTGGACGGCTTCGAAAAAGCTTTCACCCGGCGTGAAGTCACCATCGACCTTGACTAACTGGTTGTTGTCATCAAAAGAGAGCACGAGATCTTTTTGTGTTGGTGCTTGGTGACCAGGCTGTTGCCATTGGACAAAATACCACGTGTTTGGGTAGCCAGATTCGACCAGCATAGGAGGGCCGAGTAAGAACTTAACCTGCTCTTTGGTCATGCCAAACTTAAGTGAGTCTACGGCTTTTTCTTCAATGTAATTGCCCTGATTGATATCGACGCGATAAACCAGTTTCTCGGCGTAAGAACAGCCAGTAATGGCAATTGCCATTAGGGCAGCAATGGCGGCTTTAGTCCAACCCATAGTTAACATCTTCACTGTCTCGTTGATGGCAAATAATATCACTCACACGCAAATCGTTATGTGGATACAGGCTTTTTCGTCCTTGACGAAAGGCGAATGAGTATAAACAAGCTCGGAATATATGTAAAAAACCTGCTCGCGACTAGCGATTGGATGGGAAGAATCGAAAAAAGTTCGCCCTAAAAAGAGAAAAAGGCGACACGCTCACAGGTTTGTGAGGTGTCGCGAATCGTTGAGTGCCATAGGTTGACGCATGCTATGCGGCAACCAACAAATCCTCGGCATTGGCCAGCGTGCGTTCGGTGATCTCGCTACCGCCGAGTAGGCGTGCCAGTTCATTGATGCGTTCTTCGCGGGCCAACGGATACATACGGGTGGTCGTGGTGCCTTTTTCTGTTTGTTTGGCGACAAACATTTGCTGATGCCCGCATCCGGCGACCTGGGGTAAGTGTGTTACGCACATTACTTGGGTCGATTGACCTAATTGACGCAGTAATTTACCGACAATCGCCGCTGTTGGACCACTGATACCTACATCGACTTCATCAAAGATCAGGCTCGGGGTTTCCACTTTTTGGGCGGTGATCACTTGAATGGCTAATGAAATCCGAGATAACTCACCGCCAGAGGCAACCCTTGCGAGCGGTTGTAATGGTTGGCCTGGGTTGGTTGACACCAAAAAGGCCACCGCATCTCCCCCTAAGGGACTTAGATGAGTGTCGGCTTTGTTTTCGACTTGGATTTCAAAGGTACCGTGCTCCATGCTCAGTTGGTGCATGCTTTGCGTGATCAGTTTATTGAGCTCACGGGCATAACGACGTCGGCTTTTACTGAGTTTTTCTGCCGTGTCCAAACAGGCGGCAAAATGCGCATCTACGTCGGCTTGGAGCTGCTCAATCGCCTCATCATTATGGGCTAATTTATCCAGTTCTTGGATCAGTTGTTGGTGCGTTTGATAAAGCGCTTCGGGTTGCACATGATGTTTGCGTGACAAGCTCATAATCGTGCTCATGCGCTCATCAAGATATTGTAAGCGTTGCGGATCCATGTCTAACCGGTCGAGGTAACTGGTCACTTCTTGACTCGCTTCTTGCGCTTGAATGCGCGCTTCTTCGATAAGTGTGGCTAAGGGCTCAAATTGACTGTCCAGTGTGGCCAGTTCAACCAAGCGTTGCTGCGCGGCATTTAAAAGGTTGAGCGCGTTAGCGTCTTCGTTATCACTGAGCAAATCCACGACCGCTTGGCTTGTCATCGCAATATCGCCGCTGTTTGATAAGCGCTTGTGTTCTTCTTCAATCTGCTGGTATTCCTCTTCGCCTAGTGCCAGCTCGTTCAATTCGCCGACTTGATATTCCAGCAGTTGTTGCTGGGCATCGAGATCGTCTTTTTTCTTGATCAGTGCCTTTAACTCGTTTTTAGCACGACGCCAACGTTGGTAGCGAGACGCCATCTTATCAAGCAGTGATTGGTGTCCGGCATATTGGTCGAGCAGGGTGATCTGGTGTTCTGGGCGCAACAGTTGTTGGTGAGCGTGTTGGCCATGGACATTAATCAGTAGTTGTCCTAAGGCTTTTTGCTGTGAGGCAGGGACAGGGTTACCGTTAATATAAGCACGAGAGCGGCCTTCCTTGGTAATCACGCGACGAAGAATACAGTCGTCGCCGTCTTCAAGCTCATTATCTTGCAACCAACGACGCGCGGCACTGTTTTGTTCGAGGGTAAAACTGGCGGTGATCTCTGCGCGTTTTTCACCGGGACGCACCATATTGGCGTCCGCGCGGTCGCCTAGGCAAAGGCCGAGTGCATCGATAGAAATCGATTTACCTGCACCTGTCTCTCCGGTGATCGCCGTCATTCCTTTACTAAACTCCAACTCCAAGGATTTCACGATGGCAAAGTTTTGAATGGTCATATCGGCTAACATAGGAAAACACCTGTATCTATCAACAACTGTTGCGCCCAGAACACCAGATCACCCTGCTCGACCAATATGCCGGACACCAATCACTGCTTGATAAGATGGCGTCTCGCTACCAACGTTGGCGTCGTGCTAAAAACGTGCACCATATTGGCGTCCGCGCGGTCGCCTAGGCAAAGGCCGAGTGCATCGATAGAA
This sequence comes from Salinivibrio sp. PR5, assembly GCF_001996085.1. Classification (NCBI taxonomy): domain Bacteria; kingdom Pseudomonadati; phylum Pseudomonadota; class Gammaproteobacteria; order Vibrionales; family Vibrionaceae; genus Salinivibrio; species Salinivibrio sp. PR5. The sequence goes on along the minus strand of NZ_MUFK01000068.1, from coordinate 9,659 downwards.
ATCGATTTACCTGCACCTGTCTCTCCGGTGATCGCCGTCATTCCTTTACTAAACTCCAACTCCAAGGATTTCACGATGGCAAAGTTTTGAATGGTCATATCGGCTAACATAGGAAAACACCTGTATCTATCAACAACTGTGTATAGATACAGTATATACTGTTTTTACATCCAGTGAATATGTAAAAAGAAGAATTGTTCCTTCTGGGAGTTTCCGCACAAAAATTGCACACAAAAAAAAGCAGGCGAACCTGCTTTTATGCCCTTTTACGGCAAGGGAAGCGATTAGAAGAGTTTCGACGACCAGCCTAGCTTGGTGCGTAACGTATTGTAATAATTGTAATCTTTGGGGTGGATAAGCTTCAGCGTGGCCGGGCTTTTATAAATATGCACTTCGTCGCCAGGGTTCACAGGAAGAGAGACTTGTCCGTCGCAACTGACTTCCAGCGTGCCGCGGTTATCGGGCGAAACCAGCAGTTTAATGCGGCGGTTGCCATCGACGACTAACGGACGGCTGGATAGGGTGTGAGGGAACATAGGGACCAGTGAAATCGCGTTTAGGCTCGGAGAAAGAATAGGGCCGCCTCCCGATAAACTGTACGCCGTGGAGCCGGTGGGGGTTGAAATAATGATCCCGTCGGAGCGCTGAGAAAAGGCAAACTGTTCGTTAATGTAAACTTCAAACTCAATCATATGTGCCACTTGCCCTGGGTGGAGCACTGCTTCGTTCAGTGAGGCATTATGACTTTTGACTTGGTCATGACGGTGGATCTCGGTTTCGAGTAAAAACCGATCTTCTTCCATGTATTCACCGCTCAAGACGGCTTCAAGCGCGTTTTCGAAGGCGTCGGGATCTAAGTCGGTCAAAAAGCCTAAATTGCCCCGATTCACTCCAATCACCTTGATGCCACTGCGCGATAACACGCGTGCCGCGCCCAGCATGTTGCCATCGCCCCCAATCACAATGGCTAAGTCAGCATGTTGACCAATCGTAACAAGATCCAAGTAATGCGCATCGGGTAATCCCAAATTAGTACTAAGACGCGTATCAATGCACACCTCATAACCACGCTCGGTGAGCCAATGATAAAGGCTAATGTGTGTGTTCACGGCCTCTGGATTACGAGGCTTACCGATAAGCGCAATGCGTGTAAAAGGTGTCGACATAATGCGGATCCTGTGTCTATTTGTGCCCAGTATAACGCGGCAAAATCGCGATTGTCGTGATTTGGGTTGGCCTGATGGTTGAATCGTGAATATTCATCCCCATAATAACCCCGTCAATCAAGTTGAATAGTCCCAGTGGCGTGCTGGGCAATGCCATTTGTGTCGGAGTGATCATGAGCGAAGAACAGAAAGTGAAGCAAGAGCAGGAAGCCGTAAAACAAGCGCAAGCTGCTGAAGCCAAAAACGCAGAGCAGGCCACTGAGCAACAAGTGAGCGGTAGTGCGGCGGATATCGAAGACGCCGAGACCGAGGCCATGATTGCACGTATTACCGAGCTTGAAGCCGCACTTGAAGCCAGTGAAGCGAAAGTGAAAGAGCAGCAAGACAGCGTGCTGCGTGCCCGTGCGGATGTCGACAATATGCGCCGTCGCACCGAGCAAGAAATCGATAAAGCGCGTAAATTCGCGCTAGAGAAGTTTGCCGGTGAGCTGTTGCCCGTGATTGATAACATGGAGCGTGCTGTCGAGATGGCGGATAAAGAAAACGAAGCCATCAAGCCTATGGTTGAAGGGGTGGAGCTTACCCTAAAAACCATGACTGATACGGTTGAAAAGTTCGGCCTGAACGCAATTGATCCGCAAGGTCAGCCATTCAATCCTGAACTGCACCAAGCGATGTCAATCCAAGAAAGCGCTGAGCACGAGCCAAACACCGTGATGATGGTGATGCAAAAAGGTTACGAGCTAAATGGTCGCGTCGTGCGCCCAGCGATGGTGATGGTATCTAAAGCACCACAAGGCAACGTTGACGAAAAAGCGTAACAAGGTCTGACGTCGAAAACGTCAATAAATACAGGCCTTTTTGTCAGCCACTCGATATAAAAGGCCTAAAAAATGCGGTTTTTTTTATCGCAGACCTTGAAAACAAGCATGCTGCCCTTATTTAGATTGCAGCGTTAAATAAAAATTTGCGGTGAGGGGTTGAACCTCTCACGGTTACCCCCACATAGGGTGTAACGCAATAAAGCCACAGAACGAATTTCGGAGAGCACCAGATGGGTAAAATCATTGGTATTGACTTGGGTACAACCAACTCATGTGTCGCTGTACTAGACGGTGAAAAAGCACGCGTGATTGAAAACGCAGAAGGTGATCGTACAACACCTTCAATCATCGCTTATACACAAGACGGTGAAACGCTAGTCGGTCAACCTGCAAAGCGTCAGGCGGTGACAAACCCAGAAAACACCCTGTTCGCGATCAAACGTTTGATCGGTCGTCGTTTTGAAGACGAAGAAGTACAGCGCGACATTAGCATCATGCCATACAAAATTGTCAAAGCTGACAATGGCGATGCGTGGGTTGAGGCGAAAGGCCAGAAAATGGCTGCACCTCAGGTCTCTGCTGAGGTTCTGAAGAAAATGAAGAAAACCGCTGAAGACTTCCTCGGTGAGGAAGTGACTGGCGCGGTTATCACAGTACCTGCTTACTTTAACGACTCTCAGCGTCAAGCAACTAAGGATGCTGGTCGTATCGCAGGTCTAGAAGTTAAGCGTATCATCAACGAGCCAACTGCAGCCGCACTGGCCTATGGTCTAGACAAGAAAGGCGGCGATCGCACTATCGCAGTTTATGACTTGGGTGGTGGTACCTTCGATATCTCTATCATCGAAATCGATGAAGTAGATGGCGAGCAAACGTTCGAAGTACTGGCGACTAACGGTGACACGCACCTAGGTGGTGAAGACTTTGATAACCGTCTGATCACTTACTTGGTCGACGAGTTTAAGAAAGAGCAAGGCATCGACTTGCGTCAAGACCCATTGGCGATGCAACGTCTGAAAGAAGCGGCAGAAAAAGCGAAAATCGAGCTCTCTTCTGCGCAGCAAACTGACGTTAACCTGCCTTATGTGACTGCGGATGCTACTGGTCCTAAGCACATGAACATCAAGGTAACGCGCGCCAAGCTTGAGTCTTTGGTTGAAGATTTGGTTCAACGTTCTCTTGAGCCAATGAAAGTTGCTCTGGCAGACGCTGAGCTGTCTGTTGATGAAATCACTGATGTCATCTTGGTAGGTGGTCAAACCCGTATGCCAATGGTACAGGCGAAAGTTGCTGAGTACTTCGGTAAAGACCCACGTAAAGACGTGAACCCTGATGAAGCGGTTGCTGTTGGTGCGGCAGTGCAAGGTGGTGTACTGGCAGGCGACGTAAAAGACGTGCTACTGCTTGACGTAACGCCTCTGTCACTGGGTATTGAAACCATGGGCGGTGTGATGACCAAGCTCATCGAGAAAAACACCACGATCCCAACTAAAGCGAACCAAGTGTTCTCGACGGCGGAAGACAACCAAAGCGCGGTAACTATCCACGTGATTCAAGGCGAGCGTAAGCAAGCCATGCATAACAAATCACTGGGTCAGTTTAACCTAGAAGGCATTCAGCCTGCGCCACGTGGTGTGCCACAAATCGAAGTGACCTTCGATCTTGATGCTGATGGTATCTTGAACGTGTCTGCGAAAGACAAGCAAACGGGTCAAGAGCAGAAAATCACCATCCAAGCGTCTGGCGGCTTGAGTGATGAAGAAGTTGAGAAGATGGTTCAAGAAGCAGAAGCGAACAAAGAAGCGGACAAGAAGTTCGAAGAGCTCGCAACTGCACGTAACCAAGCGGATCAGCTGGTTCACGGCACCCGTAAGCAAGTTGAAGAAGCCAGCGACAAACTGCCAGCAGAAGACAAAGAGAAGATCGAAACAGCGATCTCTGAGCTTGAAACTGCGCGCAATGGCGAAGATAAAGAAGCCATCGATGCGAAAGTACAAGCACTGGTCGCGGCTTCATCAAAACTGATGGAAATTGCTCAGCAGCAAGCACAAGCTGAGCAGGCGCAACAAGACGCCGGTGCAGATTCAGCGAAACAAGACGATGACGTCGTTGACGCTGAGTTTGAAGAAGTCAAAGACGACGACAAGAAATAAGCGAAAGCGCTGTCGTTAGTAAGCACGGGCGTAGGGGAGCAATCTCCTTCGCCCGTCGTTTTATCAAACCGTGATTTGAACGTCTTTGTTTTGTTGACGTAAACAGGTGCAGTCAGACCATGTCAAAAAGAGATTTATATGAAGTGCTCGGTCTAAGCCGCGATGCGAGCGAGCGCGATATTAAAAAAGCCTATAAGCGGCTGGCGATGAAATATCACCCAGACCGTAATAAAGGCGAAGATGCCGCTGACCAGTTCAAAGAAATTAAGCTGGCGTACGAAGTGCTGACCGACCCACAAAAACGCGCTGCCTATGATCAATATGGCCACGCAGCCTTTGAACAAGGCGGTATGGGTGGCGGCGGCTTCGGCGGCGGTGGTTTCGGCGGTGGCGCTGACTTTAGCGATATTTTTGGTGACGTATTCGGCGATATATTCGGCGGAGGGCGTCGCGGTGGTCAGCAACGCGCGCAACGTGGTGCCGATCTGCGCTATAACATGGAGCTAACGCTTGAAGAGGCGGTCCGTGGCGTCAGCAAAGAGATCGAAGTCCCGACCTATGTAGGCTGTGATACATGTCATGGCAGCGGTGCCAAACCTGGCTCGCAAAAGCAAACCTGTGGTACCTGTAATGGTATTGGTCAGGTGCAAATGCGCCAAGGTTTCTTTGCCGTGCAGCAAACATGTCCAACCTGTCATGGTAGCGGCTCCATTATTAAAGATCCTTGTAACAGCTGTCATGGTCAAGGTCGTGTGAAAAAGACCAAACACCTGAATGTGAAAATTCCAGCTGGCGTCGATACAGGGGATCGAATTCGTCTATCAGGTGAAGGTGAAGCCGGAGAAAACGGTGCCCCAGCGGGTGATTTGTACGTACAAGTACACATTCGTGAGCACCATATTTTCACCCGTGATGGCAATAATCTTTACTGCGAAGTACCGGTTAGCTTCACAATGGCCGCACTCGGCGGCGAAGTTGAAGTGCCGACGTTGGATGGTCGTGTCAGCTTGAAAGTGCCGGCTGAAACGCAAACGGGTCGTATGTTCCGCATGCGTGGCAAAGGCGTACAATCCGTACGTGGCGGCGGTATGGGTGATCTCATTTGTAAGCTGGTGGTTGAAACTCCTGTCAAATTGAGCAGCCGTCAAAAAGAGCTTTTACAAGAGCTTGAAGAGTCATTCAGTGGAAGCGAAGCGAAAAAGCATAAGCCAAAATCAGAAGGCTTTTTCGATGGCGTGAAGAAATTCTTCGATGACCTTACCGGTTAATGAATACTACTTGTCTAAAGAACAACTAAACTGATGAATAGCCAGCCTCGTGCTGGCTATTTTTTTATCCTTTAGTCGGAGCTTGAAGATGGGGAAGCGGGCAGTCTTTATGGTTCGATTGCGCGGCGATTAGGCCACTCGGGTAAAGGGTTAGTGCACCACAGGGGTCTTTCTCCTGTGAGGTTTCCTGACGTGGCGTGGCAGTGACATAATAGCTTTTTGTTTGCCCATGCACTGCAAAGTTGTAGCGTTGAGATAGCTGACAGTTTTCGCACAACTTATCTTTTAACTCAGTTTGGTCGCTGGCGTTAGGAAACGATTGATGGGTAATAAAATGATCCTCTACCCATGCTTGTAACTGGACCAGGTTACGCTTTGCATGTTGCCTTTCTTGTTGCTGTTTGTAATGAGAATAGACGGGTAACGCAATGCCGACTAGCGTAGCAATAATGGCGACCCCAAACAGTAATTCGACTAATGTCACGCCTTTTTGTAAGCGTGATCTACTGTTAAAGCTCATTTTTGTTAGCCTCTCGAAGACTCTGTCACTAAAACGTCATCCAGCCTAGGGCAGTGGTACTCTCATCATCAATCGGTGGGCGATTAACTTGGGAGGCAGTATGCGTTTTACCCTTCATCTTAGGCAGCTTTCTCATGGCTTTACTTTAATTGAGTCACTGATTGCGCTGGCTGTGGTCGCGATTACCTGCAGTGTTGCGTTTCCTAACTTTCAAAAAGCGCGCCAAGCGACGCTGGTTGCTAACGACAGTGCGGCACTCACCAGTTTGTTTCAATTAGCACAAAGCCGAGCCGTTGAAGAAAATCGTCCGTATGTTGTCAGCTTCGTCAGTGATGATGGGATAGACTGCATTGTTGCCAAAGCAGAGCCACTGTCCACAGCCCGAACATCAGCAGGCCGACAGCCAACGTCTCTCGACTGTCACCAAACCCAAGCCTTGATGGTGAGGTTAGATAAACAGGTCACGCTAAAAAGAAAAGTTAAAGAAGAGTGGCAAGATGTAGAAGAAGTAGACGCAGACGAAGAATCACCCGGACTATTTACGGTTGACTTTCGCACCCAGCGGCCAAGCCTCAACCTCACACTCGGATTAAGCACCGACAACAGCCAACAGCCAGACTATATCGTGCAAGTCCGTCAGTACCTTGGTTTCAGCTATTGTAAAAACAAAGACAACACAACTTGCCGTACTGAGGGTGAAAAAGATGCGAGTAGTTAATCAGTGGGGGTATGGCTTGCTCGAACTGCTTATCGGTTTATCGGTTAGTTTAATGGTCATGTTAGCGGCATTATCGATGATGACGTCTGCCAGTGTGACTCAAACCCGTCTTGATGCGAAGACTAACTTGTCCCTTGAGCTAAGTCGCTTACTGACAATGATGGAGTCCGATATTCGTCGAGCTGGATTGTGTTATCAGTGTGGTGAGACAGCAGCGTTCCAAGTAGATAGGCATCTGATTTTGATTGGCGACACTGGCAGCAACAATCAGGGGCAATGCATTCGGTTTGCTTACCAACAGACGGGCGTCGTTCCTCAGTTAGATGCAGGAAAAGATGATGTCAAAGGCTTTCGGTTTGATGCTGATAATCAGGCTGTAGAAATCTACGAGAACCACGACGATACATCTAACTGGAGGTGCCAGTCCGGTCACTGGCGAGATATTTCTTCACGCAACATTGTGATAGATAACCTGACTTTTGAGCGCGAAGAAGTGAGCACGTCCAACCATCGCACCGTCACGGCCCTAACCATCACCTTATCTGCCGCGTTAAAAGAGGCCCCAAACACGCAAGAAATCCTATCTCGTACTCTGGTATTACGCAACACAATGAGGCAGTTATGAGGAAGACACAAACCGGTATTGCAACGCTCGTTGTAGTGGCCAGTATTGCTTTGATTGCACTGTTGATGGTGTTTGGTGTGAGTCGACGTGCGATAAATGATATCCAGCAGGCGCAGGCACGAATTAAAACCCAAGAGTATCTTTCTCGGGCTTGGGCGGGGTTAGATTGTGCGGTGGCGAAAATTTATCAAGAGGGCATCGACCTCTCATCCGTTGAGGCGGCCGAAGGGCTGACTCAATTATCAGAGTGCCAAGGTGTGGCTGGAAGTCGATTAGAGATAGCGCCTTGGCCAAACAATCCCTCGTTGTGGCGGCTAAGTAGTCACTCACATCAGCAGGAGGTTGGAGTCACCTTGCAAAGCGCGGGAGGCGGTCGCGCGGCAGCATTTGTCACGTCAGGTTCGGCGTTATTTTATGGAGCTCAAGACTGGCGGCCGGCGAAGGGCAAAAAACGTGAAGATGGACGCTATGAATGTCAGTCCATTATTGCCGGTGGTGATGTGAGGATTAGCCCCAAAAAGCCAGGTGAACCAGATAAAAGTAATCAGGAGAATCAAAAGAACGGAAGCAAAAACACATTTACCGTCCACTTAGATGAGGGTAAAGAATGTGCAGATGAGTATAAAACTAAAGTCGATTATGGCGAAGTTGCGGATAGCCGCGATGAGGCAGAGACGCTGCTGAAAAAAGATGTACAAACCAATGTGAAGGACATGGATCTTTTCCAAGACTTTTTTGGTGTCCCGCGTTCGCAGTGGTGGCTTGCCAAACAGCAGTTTGAGGAAAAAGGCGGAACCATCGTTGAAACGCATGGCGATGCATCGAAATGTTATGAAGCGGTCTACAATGCGATGGAACAGGGGCGCGGACAACCTAATGTTAAAGTCTGGGTTGATGGGCCTTGTGATTTAAGCCTCGGAGGAGAAGAGAATTTGCCGAGTGGCCCACACGTCCCACCCGTGTTGTTGGTTGTACAAGATGGCATTATGGCACTTCGTGGTACGATCGATCCCTTTAACGGTGTGGTCTACCAATTTAATCCTACGATTCAGGCCAATGAATTTGCAAAACAGTGGGGGATGACTGATAAAGGGGGGGCGGCCTCCTGCTCTTATCCCGCCACTACAAATACTCAAATACTCTGTCAAATTATTACTGGAAATATCAACACGTTTGATGAGGCAAGCCGCGTCCCATTTTGGTTTGATGGCAGTTTTATAACTGAGGGTGCATTTATCATCGATGTGCCCGATGGCAATACAGTCATTAATAGCTCGTTAGTTGCCAAGTATGACGATGACAACAAGCATGCTAGTTTTGAGGGGCTCGGACAGTTAAGGCCCTTACCCAATAGCTATTACAACCTAACACCGCCCAGTGGAGGGTAAGGCGATGAAGTCTCAATCTGGCTTTTCATTTTTAGAGATAATGATTGCGCTGGTGCTGGTCTCTGTCACGGGGTTAGGGCTGTATAGCCTCACCGCAGAGATTGAAGCTCGCCAATATAATGCTCGGCTAGCCGAAGGAGCCATGCATATTGCCAGTGATCAACTCGCCCTTTGGCAGCGCATCAACACCGATACACCTTGCTCAGCAAAGAATGGAGAAATGATTCAGCTTTCAAATATTGCTGGGTGCTTGATTGAAACCAAAGAAACGCCTTACCAACTAGAAGCGAAAACCACAAAAACCTTGATGGGGGAGACAGGCCCTTATGCTAAACAGTTGGAAGTGATTGTAAGTTGGAAAGATAGCCGAGGGATTTCCCAGTCGTTAACCTTTTATTTTACCGCTTCTATCCATCGCCATGGTTAAACCCAGCCCCCTTTAATACACCCTTTTGTGTGTTTTTTGTTCGGTCGGTATTTTTTCTTTAAAAACCCCTTGCGTCACAAAAATACCTCTCTATAATGCGCTCCTCGTTGGCACGGCAAACCGCGCTAACAAACGGCAGCAAAGCCAAGTAAACAAAAAGCTTGACTCACTGCCTCGGTGGCGTAAAATGCCACTCCCGCTCAAGATTGAGCGATGCTCTTTAAAAATTTGACCTATGCAATCTGTGTGGGCACTCGTTGAGAATAGACAAAAAGATTTATTCGATGAACTGAGTGACCAAACGACAACTTTAACAGTTGTTCGGCACAGTCAATTCGTTTTTCTCTTCGGAGATAAACAGTAATCAGTATTCATTGAGCTGAAACTTCGGTTTCGAAAAAACTTTAATTGAAGAGTTTGATCATGGCTCAGATTGAACGCTGGCGGCAGGCCTAACACATGCAAGTCGAGCGGAAACGGCAGTATTGAAGCTTCGGTGGATTTACTGGACGTCGAGCGGCGGACGGGTGAGTAACGGCTGGGAACCTGCCCTGACGAGGGGACGAGGGG
>NZ_MUFK01000067.1:0-9904 GCF_001996085.1 Salinivibrio sp. PR5 | reverse complement strand
CACGTAGTCGGCGTGCCCTGGGCAGTCAACGTGCGCGTAGTGGCGAGTTGGCGTATCGTATTCTACGTGCGAAGTCGCGATGGTGATACCACGCTCACGCTCTTCTGGTGCGTTATCGATTGATGCGAAGTCACGCGCTGCACCACCGTGTACTTTTGCAAGTACAGTACAGATAGCGGCAGTCAGAGTAGTTTTACCATGGTCAACGTGGCCGATAGTACCAACGTTAACGTGCGGTTTCGTACGTTCAAATTTTTCTTTAGACATGACAGTCCCTCTAAGCACGGTATTTCGGTGGCATTACGACCACACAACCAACAATTAGGTTTGTTGAGTATATATCAAACGGCTTGAAGTTACCTTGGAGAGGATGGTGCTGATAGGCAGATTTGAACTGCCGACCTCACCCTTACCAAGGGTGCGCTCTACCGACTGAGCTATATCAGCACTCTAAAAAGAGTGGAGCGGGCAGCGGGAATCGAACCCGCATCATCAGCTTGGAAGGCTGAGGTAATAGCCATTATACGATGCCCGCAATCGTTTCTCGTAGAGCTATTCAAACAATTTGAAAATGGTGGTGGGAGAAGGATTCGAACCTTCGAAGGCTGAGCCGTCAGATTTACAGTCTGATCCCTTTGACCGCTCGGGAATCCCACCTAATTTTGGTGCCGGCTGCCGGAATCGAACTGGCGACCTACTGATTACAAGTCAGTTGCTCTACCAACTGAGCTAAGCCGGCGACAAGTGCTGCGCATTCTATGCGATGAAATGGGGCCTTGCAATAGGAAAAATCAAAAAAACAGGTGATTTTTTCGCCTGTTGCACAATTTAGGGCTTAATTGTTGCTAAAATAGCCAATCCTAAATAACAACAACGCGGACCACTACTTTTCCTGATACGCAGATTGCGGTATCGTCCACCTCTTTATTGGCTTAAGGCAAACGGACCATGAACGCAACGCTAACGCCTTATTTGTCGTTCGACCGTCAACAATGGGCTGAACTGAGGGATGCAGTGCCCATGACGCTCACCGAAGACGACATTGAACGCCTGCGAGGGCTAAACGAGCACCTCTCAATGGATGAGGTGAGAGATGTTTACTTGCCTCTGTCACGACTACTCAACCTGTATATCAAGTCGCGCAAGAGTCGCACTGAGGTGCTCGACGAGTTTTTGACCCAGCCTGCCTCCAATCATGTCCCCTACATTATTGGGATTGCAGGCAGTGTCGCGGTCGGTAAAAGTACCACTGCACGTTTATTAAAAACCCTACTGACTCGCTGGCCCGATCACCCCAAGGTAGCCTTAGTGACTACCGACGGTTTTTTGTATTCCAACGCGGAGTTGGAAGCGCGTGGATTGATGAAACGCAAAGGCTTTCCTCAATCATATAACATGCGCAAATTGGTGGAGTTTGTGGCAGATGTAAAATCCGGTAAAGCCTGTGTGGAAGCGCCGATATACTCACATTTGGTGTATGACATCACTGGTGAAGTGCAGAAAGTCGAAAAGCCCGATATTTTGATCCTAGAGGGATTGAATGTTCTACAGAGTGGGATGGATTACCCACATGATCCTCATCATGTGTTTATTTCAGATTTTCTCGACTTCTCTATTTATGTTGACGCCGAACCGGCATTGCTCAAACACTGGTATATCGAGCGATTTATGAAATTCCGTCGCGGCGCCTTTTTAGACCCGGATGCGTATTTTCATCACTACACGCGTCTATCGGTTGCCGAGGCCAAAGATACCGCCGCGAGTATTTGGGATGAAATCAACGGGCGGAACTTAATGGAAAACATTCTTCCTACCCGAGAGAGAGCCAGCTTGATCTTAGAGAAAGGCGCTAATCATTCAGTCCAGCGCATACGCGTACGTAAATAACGGTTAGTCATCACGCCTTAGTGAAATTTCTCCCCCTAAATAGGGTGTGATGACGCCATCCACGTCCAGTAACAACGCACCATGCTCATCAATCCCACGCTCAATGCCGCGAACTTCGCGATCCCCCATCAAGAGTTTCACGGGACGCTCTTTGAAATTATCTAATTGCTGCCAATCATCCATGATCCCCGCTAAGCCGGTTTTTTCATAATCGAGCAAAGCTTCTTGTAAACGGCTTATCAATACACTGGCAAGCACGTTACGTGATGGCATCGGCTGACACGCATCGGCCAATCGCGCCCACGGCTGATCAATATGCTCGCTGACGTGCGGTCCCATACCAATATTCAGCCCCATCCCAATCACAAGATGTGCCGCATCACCGGTTTGCCCCGTCATTTCCACTAAGATGCCCGCAAGCTTTTTATCTTGATAATAGAGATCGTTCGGCCATTTTACTTTCACACCGGGCGCGCCCAGTTCATGCAACGCCTTAGTCATCGCCACACCCACCACAAGGCTCAACCCCATCGCAGCCGCTGGTCCCGCATCCAGGCGCCAATACATCGATAGATACAGATTGCTCCCGAACGGTGATTGCCACACACGCCCTCGCCGACCGCGTCCTTGCTGTTGATACTCAGCCAAACACACACTACCTGACGTTAGTTGTCCAACACGTTCCATCAAATACTGGTTGGTAGAGTCAATGACTGGGATAACGGATAAGGCAGGCACATCAGTGTGATCACTTAGCCAAGCTTCATCGAGCAACTCAATCGGTTGCGATAAGCAATAGCCTTTACCTTGCACACGGTAAATATCTAGCCCCCATGACTGCAACACTTTAATGTGTTTGCTGATAGCCGCCCGGCTCATGCCCAACGCGTCTCCTAGCATTTCGCCTGAGTGGAATTCACCGTCGGATAAACGGCCGATAAGGGCTAACCTTGCGCTATGTGTACGGCTCATTGCGCCTCCAAGGTGGTTTCACCCTGTGCGCCCATAAAGCGCACCTCATGGTGTAAGGTGACACCAAACCGCGCCTGTACGTCATCGACCACGCGTTTTGCGAGTTGGACGACGTCTTGGCTAGTGGCATGATCAATGTTAGTCAGCACTAATGCTTGCTTAGGATGGACACGCGCACCGCCTTGTCTCGCTCCTTTTAAGCCACATTGGTCAATTAACCAGCCAGCTGCAAGCTTCGCTTTGCCCTCACCAGCCGGGTACATGGGCATATCGGGATAACGAGTTTGCAAGGTTTGTGCATGCTGTGCATCCACCACTGGGTTTTTAAAGAAGCTCCCTGCATTACCGCATTCCCGTGGATCGGGAAGCTTAGCTTGGCGAATCGCACACACTGCATCAAAAATAGTTTGCGCGGACACCTGCTCACCGTTGAGATCGGCTAACGCTCCATATTTGAGCACTGGCTGCCACGCTTTCGCTAATCGAAATCCCACTTGCGTGATCACCCACCCCGTCATCGCCTCCGTTTTAAAAATGGAGTCACGATACCCAAATTGGCAGGCTTCTCGCGTCAAGCGGCGCGTTTCTTGAGTGCGAGGATTAATGATATCGACATAGTCGCAACGTTCGCAAAACTCGACGCCATAAGCGCCAATATTTTGAATCGGGGCCGCGCCCACACATCCCGGAATAAGGGCAAGATTTTCCAGTCCGGGCATGCCTTGCTCAATCGTCCAAGCAACCAGTTGGTGCCAAGACTGGCCGGCGCCCACATGCAGAAGATAGTCGTGCGGCGTTTCCTCTACCTCAAGACCAGACAAGCGGTTTAGCACCACCACACCCGCGTAATCCTCACAAAACAGCAGATTACTGCCTTCCCCAACGATCAACTTGGGTAAGCTTGCATAGTCTGGATGCTGCCAAATGGCGCATAAGTCAGCAATGCTATGCGCTTCAACCACCGCATGAGCGCGTGCCGGTAAACCAAATGTATGATGGGGTGTCAAAGACACATCAGATAACCACTTCATGAATGCATTACGCTGTCAGGAAACTCAGTGATAGGTATACTACCTGTCCTGCTCGTATTGCGCACCTATTGGACTATGGATAATTATCGTATTCACCCGCTGGAGCCATTGCGTTTTCCATTGGTGGCTCGGCTTTATAAAACTCACTACCCACCGGGCAAACCCAAAAAAGATGAAGTAATTTGGGTGATTGATGGGCCAAATGGCTTGTGTGGCGCTGTACGTTTTCAGCAACGGCCAACCTATCAACTATTAACCGGCATGCTCATTAGCCCAGCGCTACGAGGGACGGGGTTGAGCGATCGCTTACTGACCGACGTCCAAGAGACGATCGCGGCAAAGCCGTGTTTCTGCCTTGCCTTTCGCCATCTCACTGGGCTTTACGCGCGCCACGGTTTTGATGTGGTCGAACGCGAGGCGCTACCCGAGGATCTCGCTACCCGATTTGACAGTTATTGTCACGCCGGCAAAGACTTAGTTGCGATGGCGTATCAGGGGAAAGCGTGATGATAATGGCAAAGCCTAGGATCAGAGATCCGTTGCTTGCCACGATTTCTGGTACAATTCAGGGTTTAGCATCAAACCGCTCGACTCTGGCCGTCGAACAACATGAGGTAACAATGGATTCAGCTAACGCAAATCGGCAGCTAATTGATCGCCTGCCCACCATTGCGCACCAGCCAGAACATCTCGAAACGTTATTAGACGCAGTTTCTTTTAGAGAACGGCTGCTTAGCGAAATTAAAAACGCCAAATCACGTATCTATCTGGTTGCCCTGTATCTACAAGATGATGAGGCCGGACGTAGCGTACTCGACGCTTTGTATGAGGCGAAACAAGCTAACCCCGAGCTCGACATCAAAGTACTGGTTGATTGGCACCGTGCACAACGCGGCCTAATTGGCGCCGAACAATCGGACGGCAATGCGGCTCTGTATCGTGCCTATGCCGAGCGCTACACCCACAAGATTGAAGTCTTGGGCGTCCCCGTGCGAAATCGCGAGGTCTTTGGAGTCTTGCATCTCAAAGGCTTTGTCTTTGATGACAAAGTACTTTATAGCGGCGCCAGCCTCAATGATGTCTATCTCGCGCAGCACGACCGATACCGCTATGACCGCTATCATGTGCTGGCCAATAAAAAGCTCGCCGATACCATGGCAGACTTTATCGTCAACACGCTCACCGCCGACAGTGCCGTTAATTGTCTCGCCTCGCCAGACCGGCCAAATAGTAAAGCGCTTAAGCCCAGTATTCGTGAGTTTCGCGGCCAGCTACAACGCGCAAGCTATCGCTATGACGATGAGCCGATTAGTGAGCATCAGGTTGGATTAACACCGATGGTCGGGCTGGGTAAACGTAAGAACAAACTCAACCGCTATATCTGTCATTTGATTGCCAGCGCGCATCAAGAGTTGGTGATTTGTACCCCCTACTTTAATCCTCCCCGTAGCGTGGTCCGAGAAATCCGTCGCGCGCTGCGCCGAGGCGTTACCGTCAGCATTATTGTCGGTGATAAAACCGCGAACGATTTTTACTCTCCCCCAGAGGCGCCGTTTAAGACTATCTCAGCGTTGCCCTATCTTTATGAAGTGAACTTGCGTAACTTTGCGCGCCGCAATGAAGCCGCCATCGCCAAACGCCAGTTGAACATTCATATTTGGAAGCATGACGACAACAGCTTCCACCTCAAGGGCATTTGGGTCGATCGCCAGTACATGTTGCTGACGGGGAATAATCTCAACCCACGCGCGTGGAAGTTAGATTTAGAAAACGCCATTCTTATCCACGATAAGCATCAACGCCTCGAAGCGCAAAAACAGCAAGAAGTGGATAAGATCCTCGAGCACACGCGCTTGGTCGGTAGCTACAAACATATCGATAAGATGGAAGATTATCCGTTACCGGTAAAGCGGCTGTTAAAGCGGATAAAACGCGTGCGCGCCGATCACTTGCTCAATCAAATTCTATAAAAGGAGCAGGCCATGCGTATCGCCAGAATCGCTGCTATTGATGTGGACCCTCAACGTACCTTTACACCCGACTGCCCAGACGAGTTACCGGTACCCGAGGGAAATCAATTAGGAGCGGCATTGAATGCCCAAGCCGCGCTCGCAGATGTGCGTGTCCTCACCAAGGACGCCCATCCGGCTAACGCGGTTTGGGTGGTTGACGATGCTGCCGATATGCTCCAACCGCTTTCGTATAAAAACGCGGATCTCACCTGGGTCAAACACGCGGTTCCCGGCACCAAAGGGTTCGAAACCATTGACGACTTACCTCCTGTCACCGAATACGACTATGTGGTTTGGAAAGGGGTCGAACCCGACTTACATCCCTATGGTGCGTGCTTTCATGATATTGAAGAGAAGCTCAGCACCGGCTTGATTGAATGGCTGCACAGCCAAGAGGTAGAAACCGTCATTGTCGGTGGTTTGGCAACCGATTATTGCGTCAAAACCACTGCCATCCAGCTGAAAAAGCGCGGTCAGTTTGACGTGATTGTGAACCTTGCCGCGTGTCGTGGTATTCACCCACAAACAGTCGCCACCGCCTGTGACGAGATGCTGGATATAGGTATCAAGTTAGTCGATAGTCAGTTGGCATTAGGCTGTTTAGTCCCCCGTTAATTTGTATCGCAGCGACAGAGTACTCTCTCGCTGCGATCGTCCTCGCGCCTTGAGTGCAAACACAGGCTTAAACGGACCATTAAGTTTGAGTCCTTAGACAGAAATGCACTTTAATCGACAAGATTGCTAGGCTTCTTGATTGCTATCCCCTACTGTCCCATTAACTATTTTCACAATAAAAAATAAGTTTGGAGGATAGCATGCTCAAACCTACCGTACTGGGTCTCCTTATCGGCGCTTCATTATCTAGCACCGCTTGGGCGATGCCTGCATCGCAGCTTGATGCACTCGGAAACGGCCTCGATGTGCAATACCAAGTCATTGATAATACGCAAGATGACTGGCGTTCTTTTACGGGCAACGTCGCCTTTACCAACCAAAGTACTCAGACACTGCCTAAAACGGGCTGGGCGATTTATTTCAGCCACATTCGCATGATCAAGTCGATCGACACCGATCAACTTAAAGTCTCACACGTCAATGGGGATCTCTTCAAACTCGAACCCACAGATAGCTTTGTTCCGCTTGCTCCCGGTGATCAGTTAGTGGTTGGCTTTAATGCCTCTGACTGGCAAGTCGCTAAATCCGATATTATGCCGAATTGGTATTTAGCCTCCGACGATGAAGCTGGCACGCATACCGCATTGATTACCAGCACCAGTAACCACAAAAATGGCCAAGTGCCCACCAAACCGGATGATGAGCTCACCTTTGTCGGTGACTTTGACGCTCCCGCACAGTGGAAACGTTACGGCGGTGCACTCACCGACCATTATGACCCGTTCACGGCCGAACAGCGCTATGTACGCAATGCCGATTTGTCGTTGGTGGATACCCAAGGACACGTGCTTCCCACACCTGCCAGTCGCATTGAGAAAAATGGCCATATCACCCTCGATAGCGAGTGGACCGTGGTCTACGACAACGGCTATCAAGCACAAGCTCAATGGCTTGCCGATCAGCTTGGCATTTCAGCCACCGACTGGGCACCTACTAATCAAAAAGTTATTCATGTGGGGTGGGGAAAAGTCACCCTTAATGGAAGCGACCAGTGGCACGAAGCTTATCGCCTAGATGTGCAACCTGAGCAGCAACGTATTGACATCGACGCCCCTGATCAAGCGGGTGCCCTGTACGCTGCACAAAGCCTGCTACAACTTAAAACCGGCGAGACACTCAAGGCGGTGACGCTAACCGATGCACCGCGCTTTGCTTACCGTGGCCTGTCTGTAGATGCGGCGCGAAACTTCCGCAGCAAAGAGGCGATCTTAAAGTTACTCGACCAAATGTCCGCACTGAAACTCAACAAGCTCCATTTACGTCTCAGTGATGATGAAGCGTGGCGTATTGAGATCCCAGCCCTACCAGAACTGGCAGACATCGGTAGCAAACGCTGTCATGACTTGTCAGAAACCCGCTGCGTGTTGCCCTTCTTAGGCGCAGGGCCTGACGGCACCGAAGCATCCAATGGGTATTACACTACGGAAGATTATCAAGCGATTCTGCGTAAGGCAGAGGCACTCAATATCACCGTCATTCCAGAAGTAGATATGCCAGGTCACGCGCACGCGGCCATTAAAGCGATGGAAGCGCGTTACCACAAGTACATGGCACAAGGTGATGAAGCCAAAGCGAAAGAATATTTGCTCACGGACTTTGAAGACGACACGCAATACCTTTCTGTGCAAATGTTCACAGACAATGCGATGAATGTTTGTATGGAATCCAGTTATCGCTTCGTCGATACAGTGGTTGCGGCGCTCGTCGATGCGCATCGAGACATACAGCCGCTCGATACATTCCACTTTGGTGGTGATGAAATTGCCGGTGCTTGGAAAGAGTCACCCGTCTGTCAGACCTTTATTGCAGACAACAATGCAGGTGTGAACAGTGTTGACGATCTGAGTCAGTACTTTGTCGAACGTATTTCGCACATTACCCAACGTCATCAGCTCGATCTCGGTGGTTGGGAAGATGGCCTCATGCACAACAACAAGGTCTATCCACGCGCACAACTTGCCAATGAGCACGTCTATGGCAATGCGTGGCAAAATATCTGGGAGTGGGGCGTTGCCGATCGCGCCTATAATCTCGCCAACAATGGCTATGGGGTTATCTATAACCAAGCCACACACCTCTATTTTGACCACCCCTATGAGCCAGACCCAAGTGAGCGCGGCTATTATTGGGCCCCCCGTTTTACCGACACCCGTAAGACGTTTAGCTTTATGCCCGATGATCTCTACGCTAACGCAGATGCAAAACGCAATGGTGCACCTATCACCAAACAAGAGGTACTAGACGCTGCCACCGTGAAAACACTGACGCGTCCAGAAAACGTGCTCGGTTTACAGGCATCTATTTGGAGTGAAACCATTCGCTCCGATGGCCAATTTGAATCCATGACCTTCCCTCGCCTCTTCGCCATGGCTGAGCGAGCTTGGCACCGTGCCGAGTGGGAAGCAAGCACTCAAACCGGACAAGAGGCGAATCAAACCAAGCGCAACATTGATTACAACCTCTTTGCCAATCAGTTAGCGAACTACTGGTTCCCACAACTAGAGCAACAGGGTGTTGGGTTCCGCTTACCCGTTCCGGGTGGGGTGATAGAAAGTGGTATATTGAAAGCGAACTCGCCATTCCCTGGACTCACCATTGAGTACTCAACTGATAGTGGTGCAAGCTGGCAGACCTATGATGCGGCAAACGCTCCTCACGTCAGCGCCCCGGTACAGCTACGTACCATTTCAGGTGAGCGCGTAAGCCGAGTCAGTAAAATTCAATAATCGAGCTATTACATAGCTGAAAAGACAAAGCCCCGTCGACAAGACGGGGCTTTTTATTGGATCTTGGGTAAGTAGAAAATGAAATGCTATCTACTTAGCAGGCAGTCTAAAGCAAGGCATAAAGGGCAAGAGCTTTATTGATCTTCCAAATACAAAAAAGCCCCGACCGTCAGGTCAGGGCTTAATATTTTCTCATCAAAGTCTTACGCATATCCGCTTTGATGATTAAATTGTGTCTGTGTGACGGGAGTTTTGAAGCGAGACGCGCAGTGTAGTCAGTACATGAGCACCGTAGCTATCAAAAATCGCAAGCAACAGTCACAATTTATAATCAAAGCCTGGCGATGTCCTACTCTCACATGGGGAGACCCCACACTACCATCGGCGCTGCTTCGTTTCACTACTGAGTTCGGCATGGARTCAGGTGGGTCCAAAGCGCTATGGTCGCCAAGCAAAATTTTGTTTTGTCTTCACTTTTTTAAAAGTGAAAACCATCAAYCTAGAAAGCTGTTCGTTCTCGCCACAATCAACTGGCTTATTTTAAGTCCAACCCAAAACCTCTTGGGTGTTGTATGGTTAAGCCTCACGGGCAATTAGTACA
>NZ_MUFK01000066.1:0-10051 GCF_001996085.1 Salinivibrio sp. PR5 | reverse complement strand
ATTAGTGATAATCAAAAAGAGAACTATGATGCACTTTTAGTTGACGCTATTGATTGTTTCTTAAACAATCAAGAAGCAACCAATTCTATTGCCTCTTTACTTAACACCGGTTTCTCGAAGATAGAGAGCTTACTGGCCGCCGAACGGTGGGTGTGCCTTGATCGTAATATCTTCTTTGATAAAAAAGCCAAAGGTTTTTGGATGCTCAGCTCTGAGCTTAAGGAATTAGATATCATTGAGTCTGGCACTGAGTTAAGTTTCGTAGAAGAGGAAATACAAAAGAAAATCAATGATCCATTAAATGAATGGTCGATACCGAATAAAGAAGAGTTGTTATGTTTAACTCGCTTAACTCATGTGCCCTTTAATACGGTCAATGGTCGGCCTCAAGTTACTAGTGCCTATTGTCTTTATGACAATATGGATAAATGCCAAGGTTTCGATACCGATGAGGGCTATTTAAGAGTCTCTGATAGTGGTGAAATAGTTCCCTTTTTGCCTTACGAAAAAAGCGATGTATCAGCGCGGTCACTATTTATTACCTTAATTGAAAACGGCTTTATCCTTAACGAGTATAAAGATGATGTGGCATTAAAGGCTTTGATTAAAATCTTTCATTACAACAACGATGATGTCTATCCATCTTATAAAACGGATGCACTTGACAGCCTTGCGAAGGGCTTCACTGACAAAGTGACATACGCGTTACTTTTTGAAGAGAAAATCAGAGCCGATATTAGCCCTTATCATCAAAAAATTATCGAAGATACGGACTTGGGGCATTGGAGTTTATGGCAAGATGAACTTGATACTAGTGAAATGGAGGCAGTACCATTACCTAAAAAGCTAGTCGCGCGTGATCCTAAAAGCAGCATTAATGAAGGGGTTGTAGCGATTGACTTTGGTACTAAAAGCACGGTTGTGGCGTATCAAAAAGATAACGTTAACATTCATCCGATGCGGATTGGGACCGGAGATCTCAGCAAAGATATTGCGGCACATCACTATGAAAACCCAACCATTATGGAGTTTGTGAATCTCAACGCATTTTTAACCGCTTACCATCAAAAAGCGAACAAGCCCGATACGCGTTGGTGTGATTTGACGATTTCCCACACAGCGCAAAATTCGTTACAAGGCAGTGAGTCGAGCAAGTTTAATACCTTTCTTGATGCGCTAAAGCAGTGGGCTGGGGATAAAAACCGAAACTTAAAGGTTGTCGGCCAGCACGGCAAGATCATCGATCTTCCGCCGTTCCTATCTCTCAATGATGGAGATTTTAATCCCATTGAAATTTATGCCTATTATTTAGGGTTATATATCAATAACCTCAATAACGGTATTTTTATGGACTACATTTTGTCTTTCCCTGTCACCTATGAAGTGGCCATTCGCGATAAAATTATCCATAGCTTTCGAAATGGGCTTAAAAAATCGCTACCTGCTGAGTTGGGTAAAGAGACGATTGATACTATATCGGTGATGAAAGGTGCGAGTGAGCCAGCGGCTTATGCACTGACGGCATTACAAGCGTATCACATCGAGCCAGAAGGGGGTGAACGCGTTTTTTATAGCGTGTTTGATTTTGGTGGCGGTACAACGGATTTTGACTTTGGTATTTATCGTGAGCCAACAGATAAGAAGGACCGGCGTCGCTTTGACTATGTGATAGAGCACTTTGGCGCCGGCGGTGATAAGTTTTTAGGCGGCGAGAATTTGCTCGAGCTTCTTGCCTTTGAAGTGTTTAAGAAAAACAAAAATAGCCTGTTAGAGCATGGGATTCAATTTGAGAAACACCCAGAGCGAGATGCGTTTGCGGGAAGTGAGCAACTGTTAAGCCGTTCGCAAGAGGCACGTACCAATACCAAACAGCTATGCATTGCCTTGCGGCCTTACTGGGAAGAGCATGACGACTTTTCCTTTGATGCATCAGGTGAATTGCAAGTGACACTCACAGATGTCAACGGTGTACAGCACTCAGCTTTTGGACTACAAATCGATGAGCTGGAATTAAACGCCATTTTATCAAGCCGTATCGAGCGCGGTGTCGAAAACTTTTTTGATGCACTGCGGTTAGCATTTAGTAATCGCCAACATATGCTGTCGGACATTGCTAATGTGAAGATATTCTTGGCCGGTAATGCGAGTCAATCGAGCTTCGTGAGAGCACTTTTTGATAAGCATATTGCGTTGCAACATCAAGAAATGGGGCTAGCTGAAGGTGAAAGCCGATTTGAACTATTTCAGCCACTGGGCGTTGATAGCCAGGATCTTGAGAAGCCAACCGGTAAAACAGGAGTGGCTTTTGGGTTGATCGAATCGCGTGAAGGTGGCCGAATTAAAGTGATTGATCACAATGTGAATGACGATGATATTCGCTTTAAATATTACCTTGGCGAGAATAGAAAGAAAAAGTTTAAGCCGCTTATCGAACGCGACGTCAACTTTAATGAGTGGATTGATTTTACCTACGCGGACTACCAAACGTTCGAAATTTTTTATACTGACCAACCCAGTACCAGTACTGGACAAGTGGCGATTTCCGACACGAGTATCAAAAAGAAAGTGATAAAGCTAGACACGACGGATGATGACGCTTTGGTGTTCATTCGCGTTGTCTCGCCCACTGCCATCGAGTACGTCATTGCGAACGAGGACGATATCCACAATGACATATATTTAAATGAAATCAACCGTATCGAACTTTAAGGAGAAAGACGATGATTGCTTTATTACCTACGCTGATCCCATCAATCGTGAGTGCCATAGCAAAAGTCGCGGCAACGGTCGGGCCTATGGTTGCTAAATATGGACCTATGGTAATTAAAACCGTGGGAGAAAATTTACCGAAAGTAATGAATGCTGTCGAGGCAATTAATGTTGCCACCGGGGTATTTAACCCCAGTGATAGTGTCAGTGATTTGGGTGAAAAAGCACTGGCGGCAGATAAAAAGCCTGAAGATTTTGATAAAATCAATGATTATATTGACTATCTTAAACATGATGTTCAGGTTGAAGAGCAGGGCTTGAAAGAATCGTCAGTTGACACTACCGTTCGCGATGTTGTTGGAACAACGATTGCAATTAAAGCCATTGCAGAAAATATGGACATGCAGATGTCAAAAATATCACTGCCATTGTTGAATTCCATAAGTAGGCTTGATGTTGATCCAAAATTGACACTGGCAATTATGACGGCTTATGCACAAACCGAGTTAGAGCCTGCACATTTCGACAACTATTTGGCGGACAAACTAAGTATACGGGAAGCGCATCAGCATAGTGATGTGTTGGTACGGGCACACCAGATCGCCAATCCCGAAATGGACACGACACAAGCTGAAAACGCGGTTATGAATTTACGATAGGATCAACAATGACAAAGTCACTGATTGAGCTGCTTGAAGAGCATGCAAGTATTACACAAACAAATTTCGGGCTTGAAAAACCCATTCATATTCTTGAACATGAGTTTTCGCTCTATCACATCAAAGAAGTGACATTTGATGAAGACTCACCACGAAAAGAAGCGTTCGAAAATGTACTGAATGCATTAACGGCTCAAGGCATAGTCTTTACCTATCTGTTACTAGGCACAAACGACAGTGTTTCTTTCTATTTTGGTATTGCTAAAAACAAGCAGTATCAAGGCGATATTATCTTAGATGTAGATGATATTGGTGAAAAAATACTCAAACCCTCCATCGAAGGTAATTTTAGAGGCAGTGTTGTAGAAAAACTGGATAAAAATCAACGATCAGTTGTTAAAGAAAAACTGGGAAGTTTTCCTCATATGTACCGACTGCAAGGGGTGCCTAGTGTTCATGAGGATAACGAGGAGTTTCAAGGTGTAGACCGACTCGTTGATATCATGTCTGGAGATGAATTCTGCTTTGCAGTATTGGCCGATCCATTGTCATTACAAGAAATTAATACGATTGAGTCAGAGCTTTACTCGATTTATAACAAGCTATCACCCCTAGCGAAAAAAACAGTTCAAGATGGAAAAAATGAGGCAAGGACAACTGGTGAAACCGAGGGAAGTTCGGAGACAACATCAACGGGAAAAAATGATGGGATTACGATTACTCAAAATACAGGGAAGAGTCATTCTATAACAGGGAATACATCAGAAACAGTTGGGCAAAAGCAGTCCTCCAATGGCTATACCACAAACGATCATGACAAGTATAAAAGTGGTTCGGAAGCTAAAAGTAAAGGCACGACGACTTCTAAATCTGTTGCTAAAAACATAGGTAGCAATACATCTGAACAAAAAGGCACTTCATCGAGTGAGTCCCGAGAGTTTACCGATAAAGCGATCCAAGAATGGCTTAATTATATTGATGATGTACTATTGCATCGCGTACAAGTTGGAAAAAACAAAGGGCTTTATCTATCGAATATATATATGCTAGCCAAAAACAAGGCCAGTGCGATTAAATTAGGGAATACGGCTCGGTCGATATTTTCTGGCGAAGAGACAAATAAGTCACCGCTGACAGTAACGCGTGTGACAAACAAAAAAGAAGTTAATGCGTTTAGAAACTTACAACTTCCGGTATTGAAGAAAAGAAACTGGGAAATTTCATCAAGCTACAATCAGTTAAATCTATTATCTGCTAAAAATCCATTGAACAATTATGATTGTAATTGGCTTTCCACCAATGAGCTAAGTGTAGTGGCAGGTCTACCGCAGAAGGAAGTCGTTGGTTTAACGCTAAAAGAAGAAGTTGAATTTGGGTTAAATATAACGAACTCGATTGAGGAGACGAATAAACTTTACCTTGGCAGCCTGGTTAAAAGTGGTTTGATTCAAAACATTGATATTCACTTGGACAAAAATGAGTTAGATAAGCATATTTTTATCGCGGGAGTGACAGGCAGCGGAAAAACAACAACCTGCCAGCGATTATTGGATTCTGCAGATATGCCATTTTTGGTGATTGAGCCGGCAAAAACTGAATATAGAGTGCTTGCCAAGAATAATAAAGATATTCTAATTTTTACATTGGGGAATAATAATATTGCGCCATTTAAACTCAATCCATTTGAGTTCTTCCCACATGAGAATATCACCTCTCGTGTTGATATGATAAAAGCCAGTATTGAATCCTCATTCGATATGGAAGCAGCGATCCCTCAATTAATCGAAGCGGCAATTTATCAGTGCTATGAAGATAAAGGTTGGGATATTGCTACCTCGACGAACCGATTTTATGATGATCCTTTTTCTGACGGCGTCTATGCGTTTCCTACTTTAAGTTATTTGGTGTTGAAGACCGAAGAAGTGGTCGCTAGCCAAGGTTTTGATGATCGGCTTAAGCAAGATTATATTGGGTCCATTAAAGCCAGGTTACAAGGTTTATTAATTGGGGCGAAAGGCATCATGCTCGATACCCCACGCTCGATTAACTTTAATGATCTGGTAAAAAGAAATGTTATTCTTGAGTTGGAAGAAATACGCAATCCGAGTGAAAAATCATTAATCATGGGCTTCGTGTTATCGAATCTAAATGAAGCGATTAGAGCGAATCATCGAGCCTATCAAAAACAAGGGAAAAAATTTCGCCATATCACCTTAATTGAAGAAGCACACCGTTTGCTGTCTAAGTTTGAAGTTGGTGATAGTCAAAATAAAAAACAGGGTGTTGAAACCTTTGCGGATATGTTAGCTGAAGTGAGAAAGTACGGCGAATCTTTGATTATTGTCGATCAGATTCCTAATAAACTCACTCCTGAAGTGCTTAAAAATACCAACACAAAAATCATCCATAAGCTATTTGCTAAAGACGATAAAGACGCCGTAGGGAACACGATGGCGCTCACGGATGAGCAAAAAGATTTCTTATCTAATTTAGAGCCGGGTCGAGTGTTACTATCGAGCTCTGGGATGAGTAAACCACTGCAAGTGCAAATAAAAGAGCATGTCAGCACTACTAATGAAAAAGAGATTGAGGAAGATAAAATTAGACAGATAGCACTTAACTTTTATATCAATAATTATCGTTCAGGCCTCATTCCTGGGCTAGAGTTTCTCAATGTACCACCCAATGAGGACGATATTATTGATTTTTTACATGGTAAGGTAGCAATGGCTTGGTACCAGGCCGTAGGTCAAGACAAGAAAAAGGATGATTTAGTATATTATATCGACCGTTTTAGATGGGAGTTTATGTGTCATTTTATTAATGAAAATTGTTATAATAAGAGTGATGACGCGGATGAACAGGAAAGACAATCGTTGCTAAATGATTTTTTACGCAGTTTGTATATAGATCGTGATGTACGCATTACATTGCGACATCATGATACTTTCAGAAAAGATCTAAAAGATAAAGTTTAGGAGGGGTTATGGGTTTTTTTAGTAGCTTGGGGTCAGCGTTATCTAGCATAGCGTCTAGCGCATGCAATGTAATTAGTAGTGTGGCGAGTAAAATTACAGATGCGGTTAGCACGACCGCGACGAAGATCGCTGAAATGGGAGTGGAACTAGCAGCAAAAGTCGGTGATACGATAAAGGCGATTGGTATTAGTTTAGGTATTATTAACCCTAACTCCGATATGGCAGAACTTGGCGAAAAAGCCATGATGGCTGATATGAAGCCAGGTGACTTTGATACTATTAATGAATACATTAACTACCTTCAAAATGACGTGACCATTGATCGGGAAAAGTTCGATAATTTGGACGAGAAAGATCTGTTGGCTCGCTCATCGATTGGTGCATCGATTACATTAAAAGGCATTAATGAAAAGCTAGATACTGTTGTTACGCCTGATTTTCTGGCGGTAGTTGCGCAACAGGGTGTCGAATCAAAAGAAATTATCGAAACCATAAAAGTATATAAAGAAAAGCAGTTAGAAACGGGTGACTATGGTCTTTACATCAAGGATGAGTTAAGTGTTAGTGAAAGTGGAAAACATGCGGATGCATTGGTCACAGCCTACCAGAGGGTCGATCCCGATCTATCGTTGGAACAAATAGAAGACAAAGTGATGAGGTTAAAGTCTTAAATGACAGATTATATTGTTTCTGTAAAAGGTGACCAAGCGCAAGCCTATCGACTAATTTGGGGGCAGAGAGAAATTATTCGGTTTGAGGGAGAAGAGTATCTTTCGAAGGCTGATTTTTGGCACACCTTTAAGAAAAAAATTGAGTATGTCGAGGGCGAAAAAATCGCGATTGTCATGATTAGGGATGATCCAGAATTCAGTATCGACGCAGATGTGACCATTGCTGATCGCTTTAATAATGACTTAGAAGATGTCCGGGGTGTGATCGATGAATTTTGCTTACGGAACCGTGAAGCTTTGTGCTTCCCAAATTCGATCGATAAAGTAGATTTTCGGAGCATGAGTCAAGAGCGGCCCTATAACGAAGCGCCGATAATTGCTGATGCTTATTCGAGTGGTGCAGGGTCGACCCAGGAAGAAAAAGAAACTAACGACGGGTGGAGTGGTTGGACCGGCGATCAGTCGACCGACAAGAGCAAGGATGTCGAATGGGATATGACGCTTTGGGAATCCCCCACATCTGATGACTCTGACATGGAGTTGTTTGACGACAGCGATGTCGGGGATGTTGAAGACGGCACCACAGTCTTACCCTCAGACGGAGACTTCGACGATATTGAGGGAGACACGTCTAAAAGTTTAGATGGACTTATTGCTTTGTTTAACAATAGCTATTCGTTAGGTCGTGTGGAAATTAACGGGTCATTTGCGCGATACAACGACGTCGTTGATTATTTGAATACCGTAGATGTAGAGGAGTGTGATCACTTAGGTGATTTAATAACCATTGAGGTAGATGGTAACTCTTATATTGTCCTTAACCAAAAACAAGCAAGGGAATACTTAGGTGACGATAACGTTCGTCGTCGTGATATCCTTGGCACCACTAACTTACGCACGGTTTATGTTATTGACGGTAATGGGGAGGCTTTAGAAATGACCTTGGATATTAGCGACCACAACATATATCTCAATGATAATAAGGTTGTCGAAGACGAGCTGGCGGAAGTCATCGACCTGGCCTACGCTTCGCCGCTAGGCGCGGGGAGCACAGGGAGCGGTAAAATCAACCCTGATAATGTGGAATTTATCTCCGCAGCGGTAGAGTCATTTTCTGACATCGCTCCGCTTCTCCAGCACAACCTTGGGGATAACGATGCTATCGTGGGTACAATTAACTATCCACTTAGCCGTCAGGTCATTGTCGGTGATGCTAACGAGGATTATCTTCGTAACATCAGCATCAACAACCTTAAAGACCTAAAGGAGACTGTGGCGTCACTAAACGAAAACAACCACCGTAACATCGCTAAGATGATTACTAATACGCTGTTGTTTAAGTGCTTGCGCCCGGAAATACTCCGTGCGGGGTATAATGTAAATATCCCTGCTAACCTACCTGAGTTGGACGATCTTTGTGGTAAAGAAGATGTTATCAACGACATGGTAAGTAACATTCTCCTTTCGCTACGGGTGGTAGTTAACGTGCCTGAAAAAGGTGATGCGTTTACTCCTACTACAGTGCGGTTGCATGCCGAGCGCAACTTCATGCACACTAACAACCTAAATTCTTTCGAGAAACTCATTGGTGATAATAGCAAAACATGGGATGTCCCCACAGCAATTATCCCTGGGCTGAAAGGGTGTATGGAACGCATGAATAAGGCACACGTATCGTTTGATGTCTTCCTAAAAGAAGATAACATTCTGCGTGTATCACTGCCATCGGATGATCTCGACTGGGCATCGGTAACGTTGCTTAAAGAGATCTAAAATAAAACCATCAGGGTGTCGACTCAAAAGAAATTATCGAAACCATAAAAGTATATAAAGAAAAGCAGTTAGAAACGGGTGACTATGGTCTTTACATCAAGGATGAGTTAAGTGTTAGTGAAAGTGGAAAACACGCGGATGCATTGGTCGCAGCCTACCAGAGGGTCGATCCCGATCTATCAGTGGAACAAATAGAAGACAAAGTGATGAGGTTAAAGTCTTAAATGACAGATTATATCGTTTCTGTAAAAGGTGACCAAGCGCAAGCCTATCGACTAATTTGGGGCCAGAGAGAAATTATTCGGTTTGAGGGAGAAGAGTATCTTTCGAAGGATGATTTTTGGCACACTTTTAAGAAAAAAATTGAGTATGTCGAGGGAGAAAAAATCGCGATTGTCATGATTAGGGATGATCCAGAATTCACTATCGACCCTGATGTGGCCATCGCTGATCGCTTTAATAATGACTTAGAAGATGTCCGGGGGGTGATCGATGAATTTTGCTTACGGAACCGTGAAGTTTTGTGCTTCCCAAATTCGATCGATAAAGTTGATTATCGGAGCGTGAGTCAAGAGCGGCCCTATAACGAAGCGCCGATAGTTGATGATAACCTGTCTGATTCCGATAGCTCTTCTTCCGATGAAACCAGTATCCAGTCATTTTATCTTAAAAAAACTCGCAGCTATAAAAGGCAACAATAATGGCTATTTCCGAAAATGATTTATTATCTGCACTGGAAAATGAAACGGTAAAAAACAAAATTATTGCTATTGTTGAGAGCGCTAAGCAGATAAGTGCTAAGCAGTTGAGCGAAAGAGAAAACACCGTTAGAGTTGAAGAGTATGATCTTATCAAGGAGAGGAATGAAGAACTAGAGCTGGCACTGACTGAACAAAAAGAGAAGGTTGAAGTGTTAAGAAAGGAGCTTTCCGATCTGGTTAAAGCTTATGAAGATCTAGCGCAAAAAAAGAAAAATACAGAGGAGGATATTAATGCTTTTAAAGAAGATAACAAAAAACTGATCGAGGCGTTGGGTGACAAGGAAGCTGAGCTTAAAAGTAAGAAAGAACAAGTAAGTGAGGTAAATACAGCGTTAGATAAGTATAAGTATACCTTTGAAATCGATATATTAGTCAGCCAACTGTATCACGAGTTAAGCGAAAAAACTCAGGGGTCGTTACGAGGTATTTTCAAGGATACCAGTACTCAGGGCTTAGTAGCTTGTGGTATTCAAGAAAAGAATATTTCTAATCTTTGGGAT
>NZ_MUFK01000065.1:0-10185 GCF_001996085.1 Salinivibrio sp. PR5 | reverse complement strand
TCAAATAATTCACCAATGCCATTGACACCAATAAAATTATGAGTGCTTTCGCCAAAAGTCTCGCGCGTTGTTTGATTTGTATCGTAGTAAATGTCCGGACTCACATAGAATTCATCAGCGAGTTCGAGGCACCGATAGATATGACCGAGTCCACGTTTAGTATTACCGTTCACATAAAAGGCAACTTTATAGTTAGATAACACTTGTTCTGCAGATTTAAGGTCAGAGTATGTATCAATATCAATTGATTCTTCTTCACTAACCTCAAAAACATCAATTTTTTTGCCAAGTCTAGTTTCAGGAGTGATACAAGCTCTCCGTGTAATCAAAAAAGCGCCCGTTTCTAAGAAATATGAAGGAAGGTACTGTCTGTTGAGTCGCTTTTCATAGTCTGGAAACTTATTTCCAAACTCGTCTTGTCGCCATGCTAAGTGAGGCTTGTTGACACAGGATATTAGAGATTCTAGTCTACTTTCTTTAAAAAAGCTCAATGCCGATTTTAGTGTCTTAGTTTTTAATGTAGGCGACGTTGGCTGCATAGTGACTACGATGTCTTCATCACTCACAGAGTAGTTCATTATCGAATCATAAATAACCCCATCGAGAGTTACCTCGTCACCACAAAGCTCCTCGTTCCGCCAATGAACTTTAGCTCCCATTTGGATAGCGATAATCTCTACTTCTTTCGAGTTGGTAGACACTATAACTTCGTCAATTAGATCGCAGCTTAGCGCATTGTTTATAGCATAAAATATTAGTGGCTTACCATTTAGCAAACGAATGTTTTTATTCGGTATACCTTTTGAACCTGATCTCGCTGGAATTATTGCAATAGTTTTCATTATAAATGCCCGTTACCGTAACTAACCACTAAAATATGAATAAAAAGCCTATGGAAGTCATCATTCTAGTAATGCCTAGGTACTACCATAGAAATTCTATTAAAACTTCGTCGTAAAAGACTTCATAGCGTAGTCGTAAGATAATTTTATTCCAATACGCAAGTAATTCTTTTATATTGAATAAATGCTTTTATATTCGTTTCTAATAATTTCAAAACCATTTACCTTATTTTTTAAAATTCTGGACGTGCACCATTCTCATTCGCCAGGCACCTTCTTTTTAACCTAACATAGAGTTTCTAGTACAATGAATCGAAATACGAAGAATGAATGCCTTGCAGATGTGCAGATATTAAGCCTTTTGCTCTTCTCCGCACTCTATTAGCGAAGCGAGCCGTCCCTCAATTCCAAGTATAGATGACTGAATATAGATCACAGAAAGAGCGAAGGCCAATGCGGGCACGAGTTGCCGTATTCCGTATTCTAACTTTTACTGATAGAGAAAAWATGGCAAGAATCTAAGATCCTAGATTCTCATCTTCATCTTTCCTAAATGCAAATCTCACTAACACAATCGCGACACCAAGCATGCCGCCCAGCAGCGTTGCCAGCACACAGATCAATGCCCGTTTAGGGCTCGCTTTTTCCTCAGGAACAATGGCAGGATCCACGGTTTTAAACACAAATTCGTCTTGTACTTCGGCAAGCATCAAGTTTTTGGTTTGCTCTTCAATCAGTTGGTAGAATACGTTTTGCATTTGGGTGAGATTGGTATTGTCAAGTTGTTGGCGCAAGTAGCCAATGTTGGTTTTGGTTTCTGCTAGTTTTTCTTGTTTCGCATGGGTATTGATGTCGTTCACCAACAACTCAACCACTTGCTGAGCAAACACCGGAGACTGAGACTCAAAACTAAGGGTGATTAAACCATTGTCTTTTTTTTTGTTGGTTTCTAGCTTGGATGAAAACGCTTTATATAATTGCCAATCTGTTGGCATGGCAGGTTGGTCCGCCGGGGCATCGTCGGGTTTTAGCCAAGTTTGTGTCTCTGGATTATAGCGCTCTAGGTTAATGATCCATTGATTCGTTTCATCATCCCAGCCTTCTGTGGCTGCCAGCGGCACGGCTAATTTATGCGTGTGAATGAATTCACTAATAAACTGGCGAGATTGCAACGTCGCGAGTGCAATCTCGGTTTCACTGCCGCCTCCGCTGCCAAGGTTTACACCAGCGAGAGAGGCTAATCCGCCAAGCTGGCTTGCCATACTGGCCAATCCGCCACCACTTTTTTCATTAGCCGGCGCAAGCAAGGCTTCAGATTTGTAGATATTCGGAAGATGAAGCGAGTACCCCACTCCGCCCAAGGCAAAAACGAAGGTCATTGCAATGATCAGCCACTTACCTTGCCATAAGGCGGCAAACAGCTCTCGGAGGTCGATTTCGTCAGAATCTACCTGCTGCGAGATGGGAGGATATGGGTAGTGTTCTTTTAAATTTGAGTTCATAAGTTTGATTCAATGATTACGGAATACAGAATACGGAATACAGAAAAAGACTAGTTATCGGGGTGCATATAGTCAGCGGGGTCTTCGTTTACCCGCATTTGCTTTGTTTTGGATAACCGCCCGATACTCGCTGCAATAGTTTCAGCATCATTTATCCATGATAACCCTGCCGTTTTTTCTATATATCCAATCTCTATGCCTATATAAATTTGAGTAATGAGCTCTGCCGTTGACGACTTTGCAATATTGAGAAATCTCAGTTGGTCTTTAACCGACTCTCTTTCTTCGCCCTCTGCGATATTCGATGGTATCGATAAACCAGAGCGGATGATTTGATCTTTAAAGCCGTAGTCGTTACAGGTACGCATTGTCTTATAAAGATCGCAAGATAAACGACACGCGCTTTGCCAGACTTTTAACTTTTTGAATCTCAATAAATTTCCTTATCTAAGAGCGCCGATTATTGAAAAAGCATCTTACACATGTACTGCGGTTATTGCCCTCTCCGTACTCCGTAAGCGAAGCGCTCCGTATTCCCATTCCCGATTATCGATGAATGAATACAGAGCACGCAAAGAGCAAAAGTTCAATACGTGCTCAAGACTGCTTTCACTTTAATCATTCACTGCTTTCCACGCGATACCCATTTGATAGAGAATTTGAGTCGCGGTCGAGGCAGTGCTTAGGCCGTCCAGGTAATCGGTATCGATTGGCACGATGATGGTGTCGCCCGGTTCAAGCTGTTTTTGGTTGCGACTAAACCAGAAGCTATTATTTGGCATCATGACTGAGCCATCAGCACGAACCACGTAAATACGATCGGTATCTGCTTGTTGTTTAGTGCCTCCCGCAGATTCAATGTAGTCACTGACGGTCATACTGGGTTCAAACAGTTGGTTTGAAGTGAATTGCACTTCACCCATAATGCTAACTACTGGATTTTTCGGTGGCACGTAAAGTTTATCACCACTTTCTACCATGATATTGGCCACGTCATCACCCTGAAGCGCACGGGGCAAAGAGATCACCATTCGACCTACCGCCTCGGCGTTTTGGAGCTCTTCAGCAATCGATAGTGCTTCCGACGGGCTGGTCGTATACTGCGCACTGCTGGTTTGGCGACGTAAAGCAAGACTACTAATTTCTTGTTTAAGCTGCCGATTAAGCATTTTTAAACGCTCTTCTTCTTGGCGCTTGAGTCGCTCTCGGCTAAATACGGCACCCTTAGGATAAGCAAATTCGGTTAACCCGCCTGCACGCTCAATCACATCTTTTAAGGTTTCGCCACGCTCAAAAGCATAAACCCCTGGAAAGCGAACCTCACCTTGTAGCTCAATCACGTTATCTTTGTGCCAGTTCGGTTTGGTCTTAATATTGATTCGGTCTTGACGGTTAATTTTAAACTGTTGGTATTCTCCGTTGAGCGCTTTTTCTACATTAAC
Organism: Salinivibrio sp. PR5; assembly: GCF_001996085.1. Taxonomy (NCBI): domain Bacteria; kingdom Pseudomonadati; phylum Pseudomonadota; class Gammaproteobacteria; order Vibrionales; family Vibrionaceae; genus Salinivibrio; species Salinivibrio sp. PR5. The sequence goes on along the minus strand of NZ_MUFK01000065.1, from coordinate 6,399 downwards.
TGGGTAATGACGGACCGTAAGTCGACCATCCACAACTTGACGACGTGTAATTTCTGCTTGGCCTAGATAAGCGGCTTCCGTCAGTCCCCCCGCTGCCTCAATGAGCTGTTGGAATGTCGCATTTGTGGGGAGTGGATAGATACCTGGGTATTTTACCGCACCACTCACCTCAACAATCGCAGCGTTTGATTCAATATTTGCTTGATCTTTCAAACGCTCAATAATGGGCTTGAGCTCTTGCTCTCGATGTGAAGGTTGGCCTTCTTCATCGTTTTGCGTCAATGCCTTTATCAATTGGGTTTGGTTTTGAACATTTTGTACTTGCACTTCAGCCCCTGTTGCTGGGTCGATAAATACGCGAGGGGCACCGCCTTCAGGTTGTTGAGCATATCTTATTTGCTGGGTAGTCGTGTCACTCTGCTGATTTTTCGTCTGTTGAGTGTAAGTGTCTGACAAAGGTATGTTCGCAGTAAGAGGAATACGTGTGACCTGTTGGCTCAACATTTGGTTTTGCTGAGCGTTTTTTGATTCACTTTGATCTATTTCGGTTTCGTCCCAAAACTGACTATCAATACCATTGTTGAACACGAAGATCTGATCGCCTTTATGCAAGCGTAGATTCTCGGAAGAGCTCGGCTGCTCTAGCGCTGTACCCAGTTTAAACTGTAGGACATCAATATTACGTTCAGCGTCGATTTCACGTACCACCAGCGCATAATTAAGATCAGCGCTCGGCTTTAGATCGCGACGGTTTTTTATCACGTCCGCTACCGTCATGCCTGGCTCGAAGTTGTAAGCGCCTTGACGAACAACCTCACCACGCACTACGACAGCATTGTCGAAAGCCTCATTACTCTTGGCTATGTGAATAGCATCGCCGTTTTTCACGGTAAAGGCTTGTCCCTTGGGTGTACGCATATCTACACTAAAAGGTTGGACACCGGATTCCGTTACACGTTTGACACTCACACTCGAGAGGTATCCTTCAGGTAGGCTTCCTCCTGCCATGGTCAGTATGTCAATCAGCGATGTTTTCTCTTTTAATTCGTATAGAGCTGGGCGCAATACTTCTCCATCAACTTTGACTTGAGCGCCACGAGTAGGCACAAATAGCGTGTCTCCCTTCAACAGACGAACATCGTTACGCGCGTCGCCATTTAGTAAAAGCGCGTATAAATCCAACGTGTTTATCACCTTGCCGTTGCGCTTTAGCTGGATATAACGTAGTGAGCCGGTCTTTTTTACTCCACCGCTTGCAATGAGTGCTTGTGTCATTGTAGTCAGCCCGCTCACAGTAAACGCACCCGGCTGTTTTACCTCACCAGCCAAGTAGATTTGCATTGTGCGCATCGCACTAATATCCACAGTGACATCTACGCCAATCACACGCTCCGCAAACATTGTGCGAATTTGCTCACGTACTTTGCTAAATGTCTCATCAGCGACTTGCATCGGACCATATTCAGGAAAATGAATATATCCATCACGTTTAACTTTGAGTTGGTACGCTTGGTTCTCTTTTCCAAATACTTGGATATCGAGCACATCGCCGGGCCCTACTCGATAATCATTCGGCAAAGGGAGGTCGTGTACAGCAACCATCGGCGTTGGCTCTCCGTCAAAAAATTCGTAGCCAAAGGGTTCAAGTGTCTTTGAGGGAGTATTTTCTTGCTGTAAGGCACGCTCTAAGAAGGCTTGTGAGCCACCGATGCGTTCAGGTCGGGAAGGTACTAAAGAAGGGGCAGGCTGTTGATTATTGCTTGTCGCACTATCGATCCAGCGATCAAGATCCACACCATATTGACGCGCGAGTTGCTCTTGCTGTGCCCTTGGTAACTTTTTAAATTGTTCTAACTGGCTTGCCGTTGGCGTTGCCGCATGTGCCAGAGAGACTGTTAGCAATGCACAAACAAATAATGCCAGTATATGTCGCATTGTATTATGAGCAAAGGAAGCACAAGTAGTGAGGGAGGCGCTAAAAGACCGCCCGAAAGAAGATAAGAGCATTAACATATGAGCGTGTTCCGTACTGTGAATGTCAATAAAGGCAACAGTTAAAATCGCATTTGGTAATTAAGCCAAACACGTACATTTGAATCTGCTACGTCCGGTGCGCCATCGTCCGTTTGGCTCGCACCCAATGTGAGCATAGCCGTCGCAATCGGTAGTCGGTAGCTTGCTTCTATATTTCGCCAAGAGTGAGCGCCTTGTTCGTGTTCAGCCGTCATTAATTTTATCTTATGATCGTTACTCAATTGGGCATACACGGCTATCGAACGGCTTTCGTTCAGTCCATAAGTTGTGCTGTTACCTCCTAATTGATCAGATGAAAGAGATTGATCTATGGCTGGCGTATACGCTAGCGAGGATTCAAAGCCATGATGAGTCGTTTGCTGCTCGAGCACCAAACGTATACTTTGTTGTCGTATCTCAGTTTGGCCACTCCAACCGAAAACAGTGGCCGCTAATTCTTTACCTTTGTAATCAGTTGCAAGTTCTGTATACAACGCATGCGTCAATGGAAAGTCAGACGCTGGTAGGGCAAGTTTAGCGTCCCAAGCCCACTGCTCACTTGTTTGGTAAAGTCCATTAGGGTTTTGCCATTTCTGATAAGTCACCCCATGTTGGAACAGTCTGAAGGGTTGACTCATTAAGCGTGCCGCCCAATGGGTATCGTATCCAGTTTTCTCTGGCAACTGATAGACCGTTTCGAATGACCAGTAACCCAATAAAAGGTTATCATCACCTAAATAGCTTAACGATGCACTCGGCGCAGGCTCTGATTGATTCCCCCAAATAAGATTATGTTGCCAACCTTGTCCCCACCAACGCTCAATTTGGCCTAACGTAAACAGCCAGCGTCCGTCATTAAGCGCCAAGTATGTCCCTTGCCATGTGTATTCATCGTCACCATTGGCATCTCGGCGGTATTGATTCGCGACCTTGAACGCAAATCGATTACTCATATATTGATACGCCGCCCCCACTGACCACTCATGGCGAGGCGTATCACCATAGTCGAGCGATGTCGACGGGTCATTCGCCCAATACGCGTCAAATGCTATTGGCGCACGATTAAATTTTGCAGCTTGACCCTGATAGCGAACGTGGCTTCGAGCCGTATTGAGCATTTGATAACGCGCACCATTGATTGGGCGTTGGTCGACATTGTTCTGATGCTGAACCGACGTGTCATCGTAAAAACTTGACCAACGTAATGGATACTGATTAATGGGCGCACTGAGTTCGCCTGCATCAGACAATGCAGTAAGATCAGCGCGCATAAATGGATCATTTGGCTCCAACCAAGGTGAAGCATTGACGGGTGTCGTCATTATCAGTATTGACGTGATTAGTATTAAAGTGGCTATCCATCGCCCATGTTGAAGTACAAACGAAGTGCTGTTCATCCCTTTTTAGCCTTCTAGTCGCTTTGCATATGAACGCCAAATCAATCCATGCAACTAACTGAAAAATATATTAAAAAATCAAGCAGAGATAATTTAGACACGCTACCGCCCGGAGGTATCGCTCCTCTATGCGCGGTTATCATTTTTACACTAGGTTGAACCTTAACTTGCCATACGGTCGCTTGTGTCAGACGAATGCTAGACACGTAGACTGGTCACTCAGACACAACACATTGCTCAACCTTCAACACCTGCAGTTTACACATTTTGGTCTTCAGATAAAGAGCGCTGTTTTTTAAAAACTGCTTTAAAGATAACGTGCTACGTACAACCTGTAGATGTTTTAGTCCGTTTACTACTGAAAAGAAGGGATAGATCACGGAATGATAGGCTAATACTAGAAAGGACTTATTAGGACCTAGACCTTAGGGAACGATAACAGATAGCTTATGATTTCAGTCCAAACTCTGTAAGCTTTATTAGGCGAGTATGCCTAGGGGGAGGATAACCCCCCCAAAATAGCGCTTCTATCTTTCTATCATCTACATAGAAATGATTAATTATACGTCTGAATACGAAGCGCTATGTTTTTTATTCAAAATTATTTCATTCTAAAACGAAATAAGTATTTTTGATAAACATACAACTTACCCCAGAAACCTAAATGCTTAGATTTTAGGTATACTTCTTTTCTGGAGTTTTTCCAGCTATGTTGAAACCAGTGGACTAAATATGAAGTTGATGGAAAGTCGGGGATGACTCCATCACCATTATAAAAATAGAAAGTGTCTTTTTCGAATATTCTTACCTCATGTTCCAAGCACGAGTCTTTTTTATGCCTATTTATCATTTCCGTCATGATCTTTGGCCCCATAAAATAAGGGGAACTTAGTATTTCATTTTCATAAAAATCGATCGTTTTTTTCAACACACTGGAATGAGGTAATGCATAGATAACAGCGGTGCCAACATTCTCACTGTCTTCATAACCTACTCCGAAGTCACAATGATGAAACAAGCCAAATGGATCGCGCCTAATCGTCACATCAGTGTCGAGATACAATCCACCATGCTCTGCTAATACTTTAAGCCTGAGATAATCGCTAACAAAGGCATAAAGGCCCCGAGAAAGACATGCCTTCGCAAATTCACAATTGTCTATCCAAGATAGTACTTCTGGATCCTTCTCTGTCCAGACTTTTACGTCATAACCTTGCTTTATCCAGTCATCCACACAGGCTAGCGAAAAGGGTGACATTTTATCACCTAGCCAAACCGCATGTATTTTATTAATCATTTAAGCATCACCCTTTTCTCTTTCGTTATAAATCATGGATAAAATCATTGCAGCCACTGAGTTGAATATAAACTCCCCTGATTTAAATGTTAGGAAGGACTCAAACATATTAATAATAAGGAAGAAAATAATGAAGCCTACGCTTAAGCAGGCACATTGAGTTTTTTGCGTTTTATCCATCCCTCTACGGAGTAAAGACCATATGCTAAAAATAAAAACGCTTAGCCCTGCCACCCCATAGTTGACAAGAACATCAATATAACCATTATGTAAGTGTGTGAAGTCATTTACTATGTAATCAGGCATTCCTTCAGACATAGAAATGACGAGTGCTCGTCCATGTTGGCTTATACCTAACAATGGGTTCTCTGCAATCCATTTTAATGATTCAGCCCAAAGATGGATTCTAATACCGATACTTGAGAAGGGTATTTTATCTAAATCAAACGATAATATGGCGAGTATGACGTCTTTTTCAGTAATTAATCGCTCATGGATTATTGGTATATGAGCTAAGAGCATGGCAATAAGTATAGTTAACCCTGCCACTATGAATAATATTAGCCATGGGTTTAGTGTATATTTTCGATACACGCCAACCCACAACATTAGTCCCAAACTGACGATAAGTGCAAGCCATGATTGGCGAGATTGAGTGAAAATGAGCGCAAACAATGCGACCAGAATAAAACAACCAAGCATTACATACGCAAATCTTCGAAAATAGGGCGTATTGCTCGATTTTCTAATAAACAAACTCACCGCAACGATAATAGACGCCCCTAACAGTGCTGCTGGGTGATTCGCATTGACATATGAAAAATCAATACGCTCGCCACTCATACCTAGAAGGAACTCATTAATAATATTTGGTGAGTACGAGACTAAGGTTAACAACACACCGAAGCAGAACGCGATCATAAAACCATTTATGAACAACCTATCGCGCTTAATCCAATAAGTGATAAAAAGAAAAAAGTAGAAGTTCACTATAGCGCCAAAGTCAGGGCTAGAATCTACTATATCCGGGTATTTAAACAATGCGTTAATCCAGCTTAAAACTGGAACAATCGCGGATATAAGCATTAAAAAAAATAGTGGCTCTTTTGTTTTACTCCCTCGGTCRTAATAGAGTGAAAATAACACGCCTAGAATAACTATTGATTGGAATATATCACCAATCCACCGATAAGATGTTTTAAATACAGCATAACCTAGACAGCACAAAATCATCAAAGTCACAAATGATTTACTGTCAGCAACTGACTGTATATTCCAAAGTTTCATCTTCTTATACGTCCACATGCTCACCCCACGTTTAACTTTTTCTGTATTTTAGTTTTATTATTCTAAACCAGTCTAAAAAACAGAAAATTCGTAATAAAAACTCAAAAACCCTATAGAGTTCAATATAAAATCGGCTCATGATACGAATATTTTCTTTTACCTTTCTTCTCGAACCAGAACCGATCGTTGATCTGATTTTCGCACGAGAAAATAGACTAGGTGATATGCTGTAGGCTTTCACGCCATGCTTCCAACTTTTTTCCATATAGTCATCTACCGGCTCAATAAATTGCTGTGAACTATCGAAAAAAGCTTTCGCTGCGATGGGACTAATAATATAAGCCGTCGTACCGCAAGTATTACTCACATATTGCCCTAAATAATACTTGTTACATAGTTTTTTTA